>CAMWLB010000006.1 GCA_947174985.1 uncultured Lachnospiraceae bacterium
CCGACAGCATTGCTCCCGTGGTGCTTAAGTTAAACATCACCAAATCAGAAAAGCATTCTATATCGGTCGTGTGTTCCTGCAGCTCATTGCTCCTCAGTTTTAGCTCCTGCTGTCGGATTGCCTCGTTCAGCTTGTCCTCAATCTCCTTGACCTTAAACATCTTCCGCTTGTGCATATCCGTTCCGAGAAACAGGTAAAAAATAAACCCGAGTATCGGTATGAAATACAAGAGCATCAGCCATGTCCAGACAGTCTTCGGGTCCCTGCGCTGGAAAAACACGATAATCACTGCAAATATTAAATTAAAAAATACCAAGTGTCCGAATATAAACCGCACTACCTCCACGGTAATATTCCATACCTGCTGCATCCGAGTCACCTTATCCTTCCTGCTTCGCATCCGACAAAGCAGCTTTACAGACCAACAAAAGAAGGTCTGTACCATCATACCACAATGCTTCGGGAAAAAATACCCCCAAAAATCGTATTGCCTAATATTCCAAACAATGCTACAATATTTTGTGCATAGTAAATTTAGGAGGTGTCTCGTGAGCACAGGTTGGATTATAGCCATTGTAGTTATCGTAGTTATCACCGCCATTTTGGCAGTGTTATACTTTTTGGGGAAGAAAGCGCAGAAAAAACAGAACGAGCAGCAGGCTCTCATGGAAGAAAACAAACAGACGATTTCCATGCTGATTATTGACAAAAAGCGGATGAAGATGAAGGATTCCGGTCTGCCGCAAATGGTCATTGACCAGACGCCGAAGCTTATGCGTGGCGCCAAGCTGCCCATTGTAAAAGCAAAAGTCGGTCCCCAGATTTTATCGCTTGTCAGCGATGAAAAAATCTTTGACAGCATCCCTGTCAAAAAAGAGGTAAAGGCTGTCGTAAGCGGCATTTACATACTCGGCGTCAAAGGATTGCACGGTAAGCCGCAGGCCGCACCCCAGAAGAAAAAGGGCTGGTTCAAGCGCGCTGTGGAAAAAGCGCAGGAAAAAGCCGGCGCAAAACCTGTCAAATAACAGAAAGTACATGAAACAAATTTATGAGAGGCATGCCTTCGGCTGCCTCTTTTCTGATATTTCAACATTGATTTTACAGTCCGCCAGAAACTCATAATTTGCTTCCAGTGCATAGTCAATATCGATGCTTATTTTGTGCTCCTCTTCCTTGAGCGTTATTTTTTTTGCATCGATTCCTATCAGCACATCGCCGAAGGGCGTGGCATAATTTGTCAGGTTCTTCTTATTTTCCTCAAAAAGCATATGCACATTGACAAAGCCCCTTTTTGTAAGCTCCATCATATTGTCCTTAAATTTGATGATATTTTTTGTCTTTTCGTCGGTTCCCTCTTCCGTTTCTTCAAAAATCACATACCGGCTGCTGTTCTTTTCATAATACTCCGCCGCCGTAATCGTCTGCACATTGCTCTCTGCTTCCGATGCGTCAAACTGTATCCCCTTTATTGCCAGCAAAACATCTTTCGTCATACTATCCTCCATGCCGGAGCTCATTTTTCAATCTAAGCCCCATACTAATATTCCTCAATATTTACCTGTCTGGCAGACAATATTCCGTACTTAATAATAGAATTTGCAAACCGGATGAATTTTTCCGTGGTATCGCTCACATAAAACTGATACCGGTTGCTGCCGAGCTTCGGCTCTTCCGTGTTCAAAAGCCCTTTCTCCGCCAGCATCTCCTTCAGTTCCCTTGCCGTCTCATAGGCAGGATTGACCAGCGTGACGCCCCCACCCATAATCCTGCCGAGAGTGGAACGAATCAGCGGATAGTGGGTGCAGCCCAGAATCAAAGTATCAATATCCAAATCAATCAGCTCTGTCAGATAGCGCCTTGCAATTTCATCCGTGACCGGATCTTCCAACAGTCCTTCCTCCACCAGCGGCACAAAGAGAGGACATGCTTTCTCCCATATGGTAACGCCATGGTTCAATTCTTCTATGTACCGGTTATAAATACCGCTTCCGATGGTAGCTTCCGTCGCGATAACGCCGATTTTTTTGTTGCGGGTGGTAACTGCCGCCACCTTTGCACCGGGCTTTACCACACCAATGACAGGAATGTCGCTCTCCTGTTCCAACGCCTCCAAAGCGTAGGCGCTCACGGTATTGCATGCCGCCACTATGGTCTTGACATTATGCGTCTTTAAGAAACGCACAATCTGTCTGGAATACCTTGTTACGGTTTCCTTGGATTTACTGCCGTAGGGAAGTCTCGCCGTATCCCCAAAATAAACAATACTTTCATTGGGAATCTGGCGCATGATTTCCCTCGCCACCGTCAACCCGCCTATGCCGGAGTCAAATACGCCGATAGGCGCTTTTGCACACTCCACATTTCCTGTCGTTAGGTCCATATTTCCTCTCTATTCCGCCGTCCAAGCGGCTCTCTTCAAAGGTAACTTCATTCCATTTTATTAAAGTAACGGCCCAGCCATTCCAGCAATCTGCTCTTTATTTTAATCTCTTCCGGCTCCGCTGACAAGAGGCTGTAATACAATTCGCTTCCTTCCGGCACGGTAAGCGCTTCCTCGCCGCCTTCCGTACTGTATACAATCCGGCAGGTATCCTCATAAATACTGAACTCCGGATAAAGCAGTCCGAAAAATCCCAGTGCCGCCATTATCACTAAACTTTTTCTCCACAAAAGACTCGTTCTGTTTTTCATGTTATCCCCATTCCGAAGCGGTATTTGCATAAAATTTAAAATTTCCGCTTCCTAATAGGAGTTTCACCTTCTGTGAAAAATTTATACACTTTTATTTTTTTCCATGCGAAGCTGCTTCATAATGGACTTTTCCTGATTGTCGATATGCAGCTTTGCGGTCTCTGCCGCCGTTTTTTTATCTTGTTTCCGAATGCTTTCGTAAATAATGCGGTGCTCCTCTATCAACTGACCATGTGCGCCCGCATCCTTCAAATATTCAAAACGGTAGCGGTACATCTGCTCGGAAAGATTGTTGACAAGGGAAATCAGACGACCGTTGTCCGCTGCCTGCACAATAATATCGTGCAGCGCCACATCCGCCTCCGCCATCTTTTTGGTGTCGTTCGTCTTTGTCGCCGCCGCAAAAGCATCGCATGCCTCCCCCAGCGCATTTAGCGCCTCCGGACTTATCCTGTCACAGGCAAGCTCCACGGAAAGCGCGTCGAGCGCACGCCTGACCTCCAGCACATCCTGTAAGCTTTTTTCCGTTATCTGTGCCACCTCGGCGCCCCGCCTCGGAATCATGGTGACAAGACCTTCCAGTTCCAGTTTTCTGATTGCCTCACGAATCGGGGTTCTGCTGACGCCCAGACGGTTGGCAAGATGGATTTCCATCAGCCGCTCGCCGGGCTTTAATTCTCCCGTGAGAATTGCCCGCCGCAATGTATTGAAAACCACATCGCGCAGGGGTAGAAATTCGTCCATATTGACCTGCAAATTCTCCTGCACTCTTACTGCTCCTTTCTCTGAAATGCCGTCACAAAAACCTGCGCGTCCGGCTCTGCTTTTGATAGCTTTTCCGCCGCTTTTTCCGCTTCCTTTCTGTTGCCGTAGATACCAAAAACCGTCGGACCGCTGCCGCTCATCAGCGCCTTCTTCGCGCCGTTTTCTTCCATGATACACTTTATCCTCGTGATGACGGGATATTTTTTCTCCGTCACATGTTCCAATACATTTTCCATACGGGACAGTATCCCAGACAGGTTATGTTCTTTGACCGCGCTGACCATGCCGTCGATATCGGGATGCCTCTCTATTTCAGACAGTCTTAAATTTTCATAGACGTATTTCGTAGAGACACTGATAGGCGGCTTTGCCGTCAGAACACAGCAATCCGGCGCTTCGGGCAACACCGTCAGCTTTTCGCCGATGCCCTCCGCCAGCGCAGTCCCGCCTATGATACAGTATGGCACGTCGGCGCCCAAACGCACGCCCACATCGCAAAGCTCCCGCTTAGAAAGTCCCAGTGCAAACAGGGTATTCATGCCCTTTAACACTGCCGCCGCATCCGTGCTTCCGCCCGCCATGCCTGCCGCCACAGGTATCCGCTTTTGCAGATGAATGGCTATGCCGCCCGCAATGTCATAACGCTCCTTCATGATACGCGCCGCCTTGTACGCAAGATTATTTTCATCGCCCGGCGCTTCGCTACTGTCCGTAAAAAGCGCAATGCCCTCTTTTGTCTTTTCCAACCGCAAGGTGTCATGAAGCCCCACGGTCTGCATCACCATTCTGACCTCATGGTAACCGTTTTCCAGCCGCCTTACCACGTCCAGCCCCAGATTTACCTTTGCGTATGCCTCCAGTTCTATGGATTCCATTTTATCTTGCACCTTTCTTGTTTATTGTATACAAGGATTGTACTTCATTATATACACGGTTGGTGTGTTTCGTCAAGTTTTATCCCGTTCCGTCATTGATTTTTAAGCCGCATAAACACTGGAATCTGTAATCCAAAATAGAAGCTTGTAGCGTGTTGCTGTGGGTATTTTGAAAAGTGAAATCGCCTGATACGAAAATGAAATGGCGGTATTCCTGACAAATTGGAATCTCATAATAGATAGTCTATTCTATCCACATCAAATTCCCTTGCGTCCTTCCGCCAAATGTGCTATATTATAGACATAAAAAGGGAAAGCCATAGAAGCGGCTACCCTCAGTAATTGTTTTACTTAACCTTTTACAAGGTCAGCCGTCACTACTGTGAATAGTGGCGGCTATTTTCGTTTATCCTTGAAAATCTTATAACAAAGACTCACAAGGGCAACAATGAGTATACAAAACTGAATCAGATCAGAATATGTAATCATTGGCAACGCCCTCCTTTCTTTCGTCTGGAGGGTTAGCCCCTCCGAAATGGAGGGTAGCCGCCCGGCTCTATGGTTTCCCATGAATGGAGTATAGCACACATTACTTTTTCAGACAATGCCTATATTAAGTTTTAAAACCCATTTTCCGCTTTTATCCTCTTACCCTTATATATTTACCCTCACACCATTTCAAGCGCGATTTACCCCTTTACAAGCCCTACTGTGGTGCGGCTTTTCTTCTGAAAAATTGTACTTCATTATATACAATAGATTTTTTTCGTCAAGTGTATCCTTCTTTATCAAAATATGTGTATGAAGAATAGCATTATGGAAATCACTGTGTTAAAATAGAGGTAAACAGACACATACAAATTTGCGATTTGCGCCGCCCCGCCGCGTAAAACGACCCGGAATGGAGATTATCATGGATTACAACAAAAACGGTCATTTGCAAACCATACCAAAGCTGAGTGCCAGATGGAGAAAAAGAAAAATCTTTTTCTCCTGTACAATAGGCGTCATTTTGATTCTGTTTTCCTCCTTCCTGCTCTTTGCGGTATGGATCTCCCGCGCCGACGACCACGAGACGCCTCTGTATGTTTATCTGGCGCTTACCTTTGCATTTGGTCTGCTTATTCTGTGCGGCATATGTCTTATCCTGTTTCCAAGGAAATGTAATGCCGACATAAGCATAGTAGAAATACCCCTGCAGCATGTCTACACAATTGTAAAAAGTAATATTTACTACTTTGACGAACACCTTGAACAAAAAGGGGATTACGAAAGCATATCACCAAGGAAATGTGCATCCACATGGTACAAAATGTACCACGAGCCAACGATGTTTTCGTTTATCAGGCGAATTCATAACCGCTACATTGGCGACCGGGCATGGATTGTCGGCGGCACCAGTTATATCTCACTCTGTGATGGCAAGGTTATGGTGAATTTTACCATAAATACGCCTGCCAATACCTTGTCATTGGAATACGTTCAGGCAAGGGAAAAATGGGATGCGGTTATCCGCAAAATTTACGACGTGGGCTGGCTGCTGTTTGATAAAATGTAATCGGGCGGAAGTTTCCTGCACCCTTGCCCGAAATACAGCCGTATGATATAATACTGCTATCAGCAATAAGGAGGTTTTCACCATGCGCCTTAAAAAACTGTTTACGGCAGCAATGGCTGCTGCAATGGTATCTTTCCTTTTGGTCATGCCGGTCTCTGCCCATGGACATCACGGACATCACGATTCTTCATCATCACATGATGATGTTTGTCCTGTCTGCACGTTAGAGGGATGTACCGAAATAGGCAGGCACACCCATGACGGTGAGTATTATTGCGGATACGACCACGAGGATGGCTATTGCGACCATTCCTGTGAGAGAACTTCCCACAGGACTATTTCCCGCCGTTACTGCGGCGGCAGTCAGCATCACCACAATTAACACAGGTTCCCCGCTGTCTCGGCGGGGAATTTTTCTGCCGGATTCTAAGGAAGCACTGATGAAATTACCGCTTTTTAAAAAAGAAAAATGGAGGGATATATTTAATGAATCATTTCCGATTTCACGCTTACACCGATATTCGTTTTGGAGAAGGACAAATCAGCGCGCTGCCGGAGCTGCTGGCGCCCTATGGAAAGAAGATACTGCTGGTCTATGGCGGCGGCAGCATTAAGAAAAACGGGCTGTACAGCCAAGTTTTAAAACTGCTCTCTGATTTTTCCATATATGAGCTGTCCGGCGTGGAGCCGAATCCAAAAATCACATCCGTCCGCGAGGGCGTGAAGCTTTGCAAAGAACATGGCATCGAGGCAGTGCTTGCTGTCGGCGGCGGCAGCGTTATCGACGCAGCTAAGGTGATTGCCGGCAGTGCTTTCTACGAAGGCGACCCGTGGGATTTGGTCATAAGTCCCGAAAAAATCGGCGCAGTTCTGCCCATTGTGACGGTGCTGACGCTGGCGGCAACCGGCTCAGAGATGAATAAAAATGCCGTCATCAGCAATATGGAGACAAACGAAAAGCTGGGAACATCCTCCCATGATTTTATCCCGAGAGCTTCCATCTGCGACCCCACCTATTTATATACCCTGCCCTCAGAACAGACAGCGGCCGGGACAGCGGACATTATGTCCCATATATTTGAACAATACTTCCAAAATGAAAAACGTGCCTTTATCTCTGACCGTTTTGCCGAAGGTCTGTTAAAGGCATGTATCAAATACTGCCCGATTGCCTTGGAGGAGCCCGCCAACTATGAGGCCAGAGCCAATCTGATGTGGGCAAGCACACAGGCATTGAACGGGTTGACTGCCTGCGGCAAAGGCGGCGCATGGACCTGCCACCCAATTGAGCACGAATTGAGCGCCTACTACGATATCACCCACGGCGTCGGTCTTGCCATCGTGACACCGCGCTGGTTCCGCTATATTTTAAACGATGAAACCGTTGGAAAGTTCTGCGAGTATGGCAGAAATGTGTGGAGCATCACGGAGCCGGACGCTTATAAATGCGCTAACATGGCAATTGACGCCACGGAAGAATTTTTCTCGGAATGCGGCATTCCCATGACGCTGACAGAGCTTGGCATCGACGATTCCAAATTCGCGCTTATGGCAGAAAAGGCAGTACGGTTCGGCGGTCTTGCAAACGCTTATGTACCGCTGACGGAAGAAGATATTGTCAATATTTTGAAGGCGTGTCTTTGATTGTAAAATCAGCGATTAAAAAATCCCCCTGCCGCATTATGGGCGTGGGGATTTTCTTTTGCATTTTATAATACACCACACCAGCAGCTCACCAACCAAAATAAGTACTATCGGTATGACTGCCAGCATAATACCAAACCCGGCATATTCCAGTCCGTTTAAAAAGTGTTCCCACCCTCCTGCCGCCTGATGTACAATCCATTTGTCTTGATTTATAAGCTTCATGACAACAGCTGTTACGCCGGCCGTCATTCCCAGCCAGTACAACAAAATCTGCGCAACCCATTTTCCATACTTCAAATCCGGCTGCCATTTCTGCTTCCGCACGAAAGCATAAACTGCCACAATCACTATCGGGATACCAAACACCGCTATATCTTCAAAATTATTTGAAGTGGTTTCTTCAATGAAATCAACCATCGTAAAACCTGCCCACGCAATAAGCTGAACCAGTAAAATGGTTATCGCATTTTTCCGTATTTCTTCATTTTTCATAAACGCCCTCCGGACAACTTCGGGATTGCCTTGTCTGTTATTTTATAGCCCCCATAAACCCATCCCTGTTTTCCTTCGCCGTCTCTTTGGGACGTGACAAATCTGCGCGTGAATCCAGCGAAACCATGATTTCATAAAATACAGGACCTTTTCTGTCTGAAAGCCCTTCCTGTATACGGGCAAGCCCAGCTTCATCCGTGATTCTCTCTGCATACGCATAGCCTGCGGCGCGCGCCAGTGCGGCAAAATCCGTCTTTCCGCAGTCTGTGGGCATAGCGCCCACGGACTCATGCGCCTGATTGTTCAATACGATGTGAACATAATTTTCAGGCGCGTGGGAAGCGATAAACGCCAGCGCTCCCATATGCATGAGAACCGCGCCATCGCCGTCGATGCAGATGACTTTTTTCTCCGGCTTCTCCTGTGCAATGCCAAAGGCTATCATGGAGGCATGTCCCATGCCCCCAACGGTCATAAAGATGGAGTCATGATTGCCAAAAAGCCGGTTGCTCTGTTCGTACAGCTCCCTTGAAATCTTGCCGGTGGTCGATACGATACACGCCTCCTTCGGCACCATTTCCAAAAGCCTGCCGAGCACCTGCTCCCTCACCAGAACATTGCCGTTTTTCCAAGTAAACTTTTTGTCTGCTTCAAAAGTACCTTTTTTTACAATCATCGCAAACTGCCGGTTCGCATCGAGGTGCGTCTTTGCCTCTTTTAAAACTGCTAACATCTCCGCCTCCGTGGTGGCGGCATCTACGACGGCATAAGGAACCTCCATGGTCTCAAACAGCTTGCAAGTGATTTTTCCCTGAAATACATGCTGAGGCTCGTCCTTCACCCCTGGCTCCCCGCGCCAGCCCACAATAAACAGCATGGGGATGCCATACACGTCGCCATTCGCCAGAGACGCAAGGGGGTTGACCGCATTGCCGATTCCGGAATTCTGCATGTAGATGCACGCCGGTTTTCCCGAAGCCAGATAGGTTCCCACCGCAAGCCCGACGGCTGCGCCTTCATTTGCCGTCACATAATGCCGGAAGCCCTCGTACAACTGCAGGCCGTCGCAAAACTGCTTTAAAGTGGAATCCGGCACACCCGCGATTACCTCAATCCCCATTTCTTCTATCTGCCGCAGCAATTCAAATGCTTTCATTGATTTTCTCCAATTCTTCCACAGTGTCAATCTCAACTAACTGCCCTGCCTGCACCGGCTCCACGGTGAGGGCAAGCCGGTTTAAATTGCGGTCTACCACATCGTCCCAAAACAGCCCGCTGTCTTCTTCTCTCACATAGGCTTTTTCAATCTCTTCTTTCAAAATCAGAGCGTCCGCCTGCTTCAAATAAGCGACACCGACCATATTGTAAGCGTCCGTGCCGCCCTTTCCCACTCTCACAATCCGTTCTTCCTGCAAATCGAACACCCAGTCATCGGAATATCCCGCCTGCGCCCGTAATAGCAGGAGCCGGACAACTCTTTTTGAAAAATGGAAGCATCCGCAACATACAAATCCGACTCGCAGATAAAGCAGTCGCCCCTCTCAAGCGCCTCTCTCGCCGCATAAATAGAGGAAATATTGTTTTTTACATTATAATCGGGATTGAAAATCAGCCTGACCTGCGAATATCGTTCAGGCAGATACGCAAACTGCTCTGCCAGATAGCCTGTCACCACGTAAATTTCCTCCACCGGTCTAAGCAGAAGCCCTTCTATCACCGTCTCTATCATGGGTTTTCCCTTTACCGGCACAAGCGGCTTCGGCATTTTCTCCGTCAGGGGTCGCATGCGGGTGCCCAGTCCCGCTGCCATCAGTATCGCAATCTCACGCATGCTGCGCCTCCTCTATATTTCGTCAATCAGCCTGATGATATCCTTAAAGGGCATCAGTCTGGAATCCGCTTCCAATGCACGGTGATGTTTTAAAATCTCCACCGCCGTCTCCTGCATGGCAGGAAACGCGCTTCTGGTAAGCTGATTGGCATAAATCACGATATTCACACCTGCTGCTGCCAGTTCCTCCTCCGTGATGCTGTTAAAAGAGGTGGGAACCACCACAATCGGCGTATTGACATCCTTTTGCCTGAAAGCCCTGCAAAACTCCAGTATCTCCGTGGGTTCCTTTCTGCGGGAATGAATCATAATGCCATCCGCGCCCGCCTCCACATAGGCAAACGCCCTGCTTAACGCATCCTCCATGCCTCGCTCCAAAATCAAACTCTCAATACGGGCAATAATCATAAACTCTTCCGTCCGAAGCGCCTGCTTACCCGCACGGATTTTTGCCGTAAAGTTTTCGATGCTGTCCTGCGTCTGCTCCACTTCCGTGCCAAAGAGGGAATTTTTCTTTAAGCCCGTCTTGTCCTCTATGATAACCGCCGAGACGCCCATCCGCTCCAACGTCCGCACATTGTAGACAAAATGCTCCACCAGTCCTCCGGTGTCCCCGTCCAGAATAATAGGCTTGGTCGTCACGTCAAGCACATCATCTATGGTACGGATGCGGGATGACATGTCCACCAGCTCGATGTCCGGCTTGCCCTTTGCCGTCGAGTCGCACAGACTGGAAATCCACATAGCGTCAAACTGATCCAGCTCGCCGCCGCTCTCCACCACCGTTTTTTCCGCAATCAGCCCCGTCAGGCCGGAATGCACTTCCAGCGCCTTTACAATGGGGCGCATGTGAAGAAGCTGCCCAAGGCGCTTACGCCGAAACTCCGGCATGGCAAGCTTTTCCTTCATGCGGTCGTCAATCTTTTTCACCTCTTCATTGTACGTGTAGGGAACCTCCACAAGCTCGCCGCCAAAGCGCTCCAGATTGCGCAGCACATTGTCACGAATCAGCTTTTCCGGCGCCTCACGCCAGTTATCCCCATGGATGACATAATCCGGCTTTATCTCCTCAACAATACCGTCGTACATTATCTCCTTCTGCACGATGACCCTGTCCGCCAGACCGGTTTCTTCCACCAGCTTTATTCTCTGCTCGATAGGAATCGTCGGAAAACGGTTAAAGCGCACCATCGCCTCGTCCGCCAGCACGCCGACAATGACCTCACCGTACTTCTTCGCCTCGTTCAGAATATTGATATGTCCCTCATGAATCACGTCTGTACAAAAACAAGTATATACCTTCTTCATATCATCTTATCCCTATCCCCGCTTTAGCGGTATCGTCACATGATTTGCTGCGAGCGCTTCCTTGAACACCTCAAAAAACGCGTGAATGTCCGCTTCATCGATGGCGCCCAGTGCACACAGCCTGAACATGCCCATATTCTCCACCTTGCCGGGATATATGGTAAAGCCCCTCTCATAGCAGTAATCGTGAATTTTCGTAAAATCCCAGTTTGGGTCGTCGGGATACAGTGCCGCCGCCACTAAGCCGGAAGCTATCTCATCCGGCATATATATCTGAAAGCCAAGTTCTCTAAGACCGATTGTAATGGCAGAAAACACGCGTTTATGCCGCTCCCACTTCGCCTGTTCGCCCTCCGCAAAATACTCCTTTAGCGCCTGCACAGCCGCATAAATGACCTGAACGGGAGGTGTAAAATGCATCTCCCCGTGCTGCTTAAAATACTCGTACTGCATATACAGATTGCAATAATAGGAACGCTTCGGGTAAGACGCCGACGCCTCAATTGCCGCCTTTTTGCCGATGACAAAGGACAGCCCTGTCATTCCCATAATCCCCTTCTGTGCGGAAGCCATACAGAAATCAATCTCATCCGCCGCTATGTCGATGGGCCGCATAGCGTAGGTGGAGGTGGTATCCACCACAAAGAGCGCATTGTATTTGTGCACCAGCGCGCCTATCTCACGCACCGGATTGAGCAGTCCCGTCCCCGTCTCATGGTGGGTTGTATAGACCAGCGCAATATCCGGATTCTCCTGCAATACCTCTTCTATTTTTCCCAAATCCGGCAGACTGTCCATGGGCATACGCAAGTCAATATGGGGCAGCCCGTAATATTCGCAAATTTCCACCGCCCTGCGGCTGTAAGCGCCATTGTCAATGACCAGTACCTTCTTTTCAGCGGGCAGCAGGGAATTGAGGCAGATGTCCATGCTGATGGTTCCTGAACCGCAGAAAAGCACTGCTGAATACACGTCGGGGTCGCCGTGCACAATCTTTACCAGCCCCTCTTCCAGCTCGCGCATAATCGCCACGAACTCCTTTTCTCTCGGACAGATATCCGGCACCACCTGCGCCATCTTGACGGTGTCCGTGGTTGTCGCCGGTCCCGGGTTTAACAATATATTCCGTTTCATTATGTGAAGCTCCTTTTCTTTCTCTCTTCCAACTGCAGAAGGCTGTCGATAATATATTTCGCGCCAACCTTGCCGCTGCTGCCAACATGATAAATATAAGCGTCCCGCAGTTCCGCCATGGAATCCTTCGAGAACCGGTTTTCATGGAAAAGCCTGTCCACCGCCTCCACAACGCCCGAAATCTCCCCTTCCTCCACGGAAATTCCGACTTTATCACGCAGTTCAATATCAATTGGCACAGTAGAAAGCTCCTGGTAGTCCGGATTTACCACCTTCATCGGCGTATTGATAAAAAGCACCGGCTTCAAGGTGGAAAAAGCGTATTCATACGCGATGCTGGACCAGTCCGTCACCAGCAAATCCGCCGTATACACTGTACTGTTGGAGGAAAAGTCCTTCTGCACTTCGATGCCATCTTCCTTGTATTTTGCTGCAAGGGCATCGATTCTCGCCTCAAAATGGCGCACATACTGCGGATGTGGCCGCACAATAATCCGATGTCCCGAAGCTTTCAATCCGTCCAGAATCTGCTCAATACAGGAATCTAAAATATTGTCCTTCTGCCAGGACGGCGCAATCAGAATCGTTTTTCTGTCTTTCTCCTGCGCGGCCGGCAGCTTTTCATATGCCGCCATCATATTGTCAATCACGCTGGAGCCCCATTCCACAATATTCTTTTTGGGCAGATTATATTTTTCCTCCCGCTCCAAAAGCTCCGCTTTATTCTTCGGACCGGATGCAAAAATGGTATCAAAATGGTCCAGCGCATCCTTATGGAAAGTCAGATTGGCGCTGTTCACATCATGCGGCACATAGATGTACTCGATATCCTTTTTCACATAAGAACGCTTGAGCTGAAAATTCTCCAAATCCGGCGTTGTCATCACCATAATGCTGGTTTCCAGCTTCATCATCAGGATAATCAGCCTGTTTTCCCCAATATAATAGGGTTTAAACTGTTCACTCGCCAGGGCAAAAACCTCATCCTCGGGGTCTCCAGTGATATAATGGATAGTAATATTGGTGCGGCGGATAATTTCTTCAATGATATTTTTATAATACTTGTAAAATCCGTTTTTCTCCGAGTAAAACACAAGCTTCTTGCCGGATGTGGCAAGGAATCTCTTGTAGTCCTCCTTTTCCTTCTTCCGGTAAGGACTCTTGCGCGCCTCCTTCTTTTTGGGCGCCATAAACTGCTTTGCCTTCTGCAGTTCCTCCTTGCTCGCCTCAAGCGCCGCGTAATCAATATATTTTTTAGGATTAATCCAGATGTTTAGGAGCACAAGCTGCAGCACGGAGAGAAGGTTGCTGTATATCCAGTAGACGCCCACGCCCACCGATACAAAAAATCCCAGATAGAGAGACAACCCCACCGAAAAAATCATAGTGCCATACTGGTTAAGCGCTCCCTGCTCAGACTGCAGGACATTTATTTTGTTCTGCACAAAACACATAAAGAAAGCGGATAGCGCCGCAATCACGGGAACAAGCAGCGTAATACCAAGCGTCTCCACCGGCACTGTAGTCAGATTGGTTCCCCGCTTGACAGCCTCCACCACACCCATCAGCAGAGCAAGCTGTACAAACAACGGAATCAAATCGGCAAAGGGGCTGTACCCTTCCCGCTTAAACAACTTGTACTGCTCCTCGGATATCAGTTCACTATTCCCCATGTATGCTGCCTTGATATGATTCATCTCCGGCTGCATCCGCACCGTCTTAATGGAATTTTTCTGCACCCATACGGACAAAGGCAGCAGTATCACCTTTGACAAAAACGTAAAAAGCAAAATAGCAATCCAGTAATTATGGCAGAATGCATAGCATCCGTTAATCATCCAGAGCAGCGCATCCACTATGGCGTTCGCAATTAATTTCATAAGTATACCCCGGTTTTATTCCTCTTCATCCACTTCTTTCAATTCAATTTTTTCTTCTGTGTCATTTTCCTTCTTTTTGCCCTTGAAAAACGCAAAAATTTTGTGGCGGAAAATGGTAAACGCCGCCCCTAACGCAATCAGCACGCCCGCGACGCCCTGAATAATGTAGGTAACCGCCGATGGGTCAATGTACGCGTGCACCGGCACGGTAAAGAGTGCAAAAAAACAGCTAAAAAAGTAGGTGAATTTAAAAATCTGTCCTATCGTTTTTTTCATTTTCCTAGTCTCCTTTTATAATTTATTTTTAAGTGCGCAAAAAAGTTTTAAAAATAGGAATCTGCCATCGGCTCAATCACACTTGGCCCTTCTTCGGTCTGCCGCAGCAGCTCCTCCACCTCTCCCGTATAGGTATATCCATAGTAGACATTGGCGCTTCCGTCCTTATCGCCCGTATAACAGGGCACCGTGGGATAGTCAGCGTTATACATTCTAAGCCATACGGTCCGCTCCCTCTGCTCGTCCTCCGAAAAGTCGTATATAGTCTGCCCATAAGCCGAAGCGTTCAGTCCCGCAGCGCCCGCAATGGTCGGCAAAAACTCCCTGAAGGAAGCCGGCGCGTTCGTCACCGGCGAAGTCTCGTGAGTCTCCCCCGGCTCCTTAATATAGAAAATCACCTGCGAGTCATATCCGCCGCCATGGTCAGCCGTAATGATAATTGTGGCATCGTCGTATACGCCAAGCTCCTTTAACTGATTCAGATATTCCTCCACAATCACCATACAGCCCTTTGCCGTCTCTTCCAAAGTGGAATCTTCTTTATAATAGCCGGCTTCGTTCGTCGTATAAAGATGCGGTCCCATCAAATGCTGCACAATAACATAATTGGAATTTTTATCCGTGCGCAATCCGTTTTCCAGAAGCCCCTGATAAAAATCATAGTTGTTGTGGTTGATTTTATTTTCCTTCACGGACACAATATCCGCGTACTCGTCAATATTGGCATAGAAATAAGGCTTCAGTATATCCGGAAACATGCGGTAACCGGACATCTTTGCCATTGTCTTAAACAAAAGCTTGTAGTATACATCTATCTCCTGCGCGTCATTTGCCACATTAGAAAGCCTGCCATCCAGTATTTTTACGTCATTCAGTCCACATAGAATATTGGTATCCGGCGTGTATACATTGAACTGATAATCCTTTTCCTTTAGGGCGCCATAAAACGTATTCGTCGTATCATTTTCCCAAATCTCCCTGCACCAGTCGTTAATCGGCTGAGACATATTGACCTCCCTGCCGGTCAGCATATGGGGCAGGGAAGGGAATGTGCCAAAATAGGTACAGTCCATATTGCTGTAGTATGTAAAATCATGCAAAAAATCCGTAGCGCCCGGGTACGCTGTCTCCAGCGGCTCCAGATATTGGTTACTGAAATAATCCAGAATCAACACAATTACATTTTTATCCGCAGACACCACATATTGCTTTTCACCCGAAAGATGCCACTTGCCCTCCGGATACCGGTAAGCCTCTTCCTTTGCAGAAATCCAGAGGGAAACCAGCGCCACAAACTGAATACACAGCAAAAATACCGCTCCGTAAGATACCACCTTTTTCCAAATGTCTCTCTTCCAAAAAGAAAGCGCCGCCACAGCCGCTATCACTGCCAGCCAAAGTACCAGATTCATGACAGCCCTGCCAGTCTCTGCCTTATAGCCTTCAGGATTGACACCCAGAAGGTCTAAATTTTTATTGAAAAACATAACCTGAAAATAACCTGCAAGAGAAACGCCAAATACAATGGACAAAAGAAGTCCATGTACCTTGTCCGGCAGGAAGGCAATCAACAGCGTCAAAAGAATCGCACCCGCCACTGCAAAAACAGCCAAGTATCCCGCGAAGTCCCCATACACAAAAGCAAAGTCTGTGACATTTGCAAAAAATATTTCCGATGGTCCGAAAATCAGCCACATAAAGGCAAACAAAAAGCAGACTAAAAACGTGCTCCCTGCTTTTATCAGTTTCTTCTTCATCTTCTGTTTTCCTCTCCCTTTCCACACGTTATATATTAAGATTTATGTCCCTGTTTGTCAATTACTGTGCATTCAATTTAAGAAAAACTTATAACACAAAATGGAGTTGCTGCTCCGGCAGCCTGCTTCGCTGCCTTTGCAACAACTCCATATCTACTTCTTTCCTTATGCGCCTTTTACAATCAGCAGTTTATCCCCGGTCCTTACTTCGTCGGAGCTAAGCTCGTTGACCTCCTTGATTCTTTCTACTGGCACGTAATAGCGCTTACCGATGTTCCACAGATTATCCTCCGGACGCACTACATACACCACCATGCCCGGCAGTTCGCTCACCTTTGACATATCCAGCTCGGATACCTTGATGTCCGAAATCAACATCTGCGGTACATTGCGGAATACCACCGCCTGGAAATCCAGCACTGCCTTTACATCCATCTCCTCGCTGTCAATCATAACGACCTGAAGTTGACCTACAGCCGAGTGAACGCGGAAGCTGTCTGCAGGGCTGATGCCCGGCACCTCCAGCGTATAGTTGAACGGAATCGACGCTTTTAAACAGTTGTATGGGGAAGTATCATCCCCGGTAATATACAGAATCTGCAGGGATACCGTGCCTTCCAGTACAATGCCTTCGTCCGTCACACCCTGACTGTCTATCTGTACGCTGCCACTGCTGTGGAGAAGCTGGAGAACCCGCTCCTCCGGATTTTTTACCTTGAGCCGGTCAGTCACCTTGCTCTTTCCGCCTATTTTCATGAGAAGCTGCTTAAACTCTACCGGTTTTTCCACATTTTCCACTTCCTTGGTGACACCATAGACATCGGAAATCATCTCCACCGTTTCTTCGCTGTAAAGCTTCATGGAGATATCCAGCACCAGTTCAAGCCCCAGCATGCGCTCCTCTCCGTCAAAGTCGGGTCTGACCTCCAGCTCCCTGTGACCGATTTCATAGCCGATATCTGCAATCATGCCGTCACTGCATCCATGACACTCCACCGTCCCGCTGAAAGGAACTGTCGTTTCAAAGGCGCGCACGGGCGCCTCCTCGCCCTCTCCTTCGTAGAGTATAAAGATATGCACGTCGCCCTGAACGGATATATTTTCCGCAAGCGGCTTAAACTCTACCTCTTCCAGTGTCACATTGTCCCATATAATATGAAAAACATTGGGATAATTCTGGGGAAGCGGAATCTCCTCACGGATGCGGAAGATATCGTTTTTCTGAATGGCAATCTGCGCAAGGTCCATCTTTACCTTACGGTATTCGAGCGGCGCGCCTGACTCCTCAAAATAGATGTCTACCGGTGCTTCCTCATCGTAAAGTTCCTCCACCCATGCCTTCAGGGTAAAAAGAGCCTGCACGGAAAGCTTACGCGAGTTGATTGTGCCCACCGTCAAATCCTCTAACTCCGGTTTTACCGTCACCGCGTCCGTTCCCTGCACGCCTTCCATATAAAGCTGCTCCTCAAAAGGAATTTTCCCCTCGACACAGACTAACTTCTGCCCCTCCTCGCGCGTCTGGTACAGCACGGAAAAAAGAAGCCTGCCCCGAATACTTACATGATCCTCTGTCGGTTTCACCTCTTCTATCTGTATCTGACCTTTTTCATAAATCAGGGCAGCCACATCCGGTTTGCTGTCAGGAATATTGATGTCCTCTTCCAGTGTCACCTGACTGGTACTTCTGCATTTTATGCGGTCCATATGTATGTTTTTCTTAATCAGTTCCACAAAAATACCTCCATATATGTGCTTATACTTACTATATGAAGGTATTCTCCGGATTATGACTGAACCGCTCCGATAAGCTCTTTTACATCTTCTATTTTGTACTGCTCCATATACGCCTCAATCCCACGCACGATTTCTTCCGTCGCATAGGGATTAAAGAAGTTTGCCGCTCCCACGCTGACCGCGGAAGCGCCTGCCAGAAGGAACTCGATTGCATCCTCCGCGTTGCAGATACCGCCCATTCCGATTACGGGAATTTTGACGGCGGATGCTGCCTGATATACCATCCGCACCGCTATCGGCTTGATAGCGGGTCCCGACATGCCGCCCGTCTTGTTGGCAAGTGCAAAAGTGCGCTTGTGAATGTCAATCTTCATGCCCGTCAAGGTGTTAATCAGGGAAATAGCGTCCGCGCCCGCAGCCTCCGCCGCACGCGCCATCTCGCTGATATCCGTCACATTCGGGCTCAGCTTCATGATAACGGGCTGTACGGCATGTTTTTTAATCTGCGAAGTGATGTCAAAAAGCGCATCCGTCTTCTGCCCGAAAGCAATGGCGCCCTCCTTGACATTGGGGCAGGACACGTTGATTTCCAGCATATCCACGCCGGTATCTCCCAGTTTTTCCACAACCTCGATATAATCCGCCACCGTTTTTCCACATACATTCACAATGATTTTTGTCTGATACTGCTTTAAAAAGGGAATGTCCCGCTCTATAAAGACATCGATGCCGGGGTTCTGCAGACCGATGGCATTTAACATGCCGCCGTAGACCTCCGCCACGCGGGGCGTCGGATTGCCCGCCCATGGCACGTTCGCCACGCCCTTTGTCACCACCGCGCCCAGTTTATTTAAGTCCACAAATTCACCGTACTCCATACCGGAACCAAATGTCCCTGAAGCCGTCATCACAGGATTCTGCAGGGTTACGCCTGCTATCGTCACTTTTGTATTCATCAGATATCTACCTCCCCTGCTTCAAAAACCGGACCGTCCGTACAGATTCGGGCGTTGTTTACATGTGAATGGCTGTCAATGTTTTTCGTCTTGACGACACAGCCTAAGCAGGCGCCCACGCCGCACGCCATATGCTCCTCAAGAGAAATGTAGGCAGGGATTCCTTTTTCCTGCGCATACCCCTTGATGGCACGTAACATCGGCATGGGTCCGCAGGCATAAATTACATCAGCACAAAGTCCATTCTCCCGAATGGCGTCCATCACATTGCCGCGGCTTCCCACGCTGCCGTCCTCCGTCGCTACATAGACGCTCCCGTTCTGTTCCAGTTCTTCTTTCAAAAAAGTATCTCTGTCGCGGTAGCCGACAATAATCTGCTTCTCTGCAGAAAGCCGTTTGGAAAGCTCCAGCATGGGCGGAATTCCAATGCCGCCTCCCATGATAAACACGCGCTTTCCGGCTCCTTTTTCCAGAGGAAATCCGTTTCCCAGATTCCCCAGAATTTCCACGGTCTCGCCTTCTTTTAAACCCGAAAACTCTGCCGTTCCCTTTCCTGCGACACGGTATACAAGCCGCAAAGTCTCCTTATCCTTATCGACCTCGCAGATGCTTATCGGTCGGGGAAGCAGTGTACTCTTGTCCTTCGGATACAGGCAGATAAACTGCCCCACTGACGCTTCCGCCGCCAGCTCCGTAGACAGCCGCAAATCGTAAATACCTTCCGCGATTTTTTGTTGTGATTTTACTGTTGCAGTTAGCTTTTTCTTCTGCATGATTGATTCCTTTCTGGTTGGGGTTTTGTTGTTTCTCGTTCCACTATTCCCACATTTCTTTTGCTATCTCATCTAATCTGGCTTTTATCATACTAAAATCCTGACTTAAATCCAAAGATTTTACACTTATCTTATTACCACTCATAACATAAGTTTTATCCAAGGCTTCCTCATCTTCTGTCTTCGCATACAGCAGCACACCGCTGACGCTGCCATCATGATTGATATCCTTATTTTTTACATATGTAAAAATCTGATATAGATTGCCGGAATGTAATGTCTTTGAACCGTATAGTTGATTGTATTGAAGCATTTTCCCATAAAACTTAGTATCAATAATGGTAATCTTTCCCTGATATTCCAAAGTAATATCTGTCTTCATCACTGGTAAAAGTTCAAAATATCCGTCATCTTCATTCCAATCCACTTCTGAAGGCATCGGATGCAATTCCGGATAATGCTTCCGGTAATACGCAAGCACAAACTTCTCATACAAAGCATGCATTTGTCTGTCATCCACGTATTTTGACATCTTTATATTACCTTTTTCTTCCGACAATAGCAATCCTTGTACTATCAAATAACAAATGGAAATCAGCATTTTATATGTTAAGTTATTCTTAGAATACTGAATTCCTTTCCAATGTACATTTTTAAGCCCAATCACGTTGACATTGTCAAAGTATAACATCAATTTTTTAAGCGACTTTTTTCTCTCCGGTTTTACCTCATCTGACCGCAACAGGCAATACATGGTGCTCTTTAAAATCTGATTCAAATAAGTATTTTCCTCATAAGAATCATAGATACATGACAGTTTGCAGGAACGCATTGTTTGTTCCTTTATGGATACTGTAATATCTATTTTCCCTTTCGGGGAATGAAGTATTTCTCCGTGCTGCATGTAATCCTTTCCCAATCCCCGCTTTACTTGACTCGAAATACCTTTACACAATATGGCGGCAAGCAAATCCGAGACATATTCAAACTCTTCCGCCTCAATATTCCGGTACTTTTCTTCATGCAACACCCTGAATGCATAGGTCAGCATATAATATATATTTTTTACTTTGATATTAGCCATTTACAGCACTCCGCAGTTTTTCCACCCATTCCACTACCTTTGACGGTTCGTCAAACCAGTACTCCTTAATCAAGGGAATAAGCTCATATTCCACAATACCGGCAACATCTACATCGGAAATATTCTCAGATACACAAAAATAACTGTGTCCGATTACAAAACCACTTCCCAATGTTTCATCTGCTTCAATGACTTTATTCAGCCTGATGACCTGTTCTATCAGCTTGTTATATTTATCATTATCCGCGGTTTCTTTCATTGCCTCAAATTTTTCCATTTGCAATGCCGGTTTTAACTCGTAAAACGCAAAGCGTCTCCGCAAGGCATAATCTATCATGGCAAGACTTCTGTCCGCAGTATTCATCATTCCAATGATATAGACATTTTTAGGCACCGAAAAAAGCTCATTTTTATACAACAGTCTTAGGCTTTCACCCCTTTTATCTGCCTCTATCAGCATTAACAATTCGCCAAATATTTTACTCAGATTGCCTCTGTTGATTTCATCAATGATGAAGAAATAGTCATTGTCTATATCATCCTGCGCCTTGCGGCAAAATTCGTAGAAGGGGCCGGATACCAAGTCAAATCCCTCTTTTGTCGGTCGATATCCCATAATGAAATCTTCATAACTGTAGCTTTGATGGAACTGCACAACAAATACTCTGTCCGTATCCTTTACCTGCATGATGGAGTATGCCAGACGCTTTGCGGCAAAGGTTTTTCCCACCCCGGGCGCCCCCTGTAATATCAGGTTTTTCTTTTTCAGAAGCAGTCTTGACAATTTGTCATAATCTTCTTTTTCCATAAACACATCTTTTAAAAAATCCTCTTCCGTGTACTTTGGATACAAAACCGGCTTTTCAATTTCTATTTCTTTATCCTCGGCTTCTGCAAATAATGCTTCCAATTTAAGTACAGCATCCGTATACTGCGTGATGTTTGTCAAAGTTTTTATTGGTGCCTGTCCATTCGGATAATTCCATTCACCACTATTTGTCCACTCCACAGCACGGATATTCTTATATTCACTCCTGCTTTCATCATAGATATACTCAGATTTTACAATGCCTCTGCCAATGATCTTGTATAATCCACGTTTCACATAAACAATATCACCGATTTTCATAGAATTGACAAACTGCCAAGTTGCCAGAGAATCCACAATATAACTTTTCCCTGCTGCAATCTTCTCCTGCATTGCAGATATCATTTCATCTCTTTCCGCATAATCAGCCAGATTTCCCAAGGAATCCCAGCCAATAGCCATAATGTTCAATTTGTAGAATTCTTCCCACAGTCTGGAATTTTCCCCTGCTGCATACATCCAAAACTGTACCTTATTATCTTCCGGTTCCTCACTGCCTTTTTCCTCTTGACGGTTTTTAAATATCTCAACCCATTTTCGGAATATATCGCTGGCATATTGCTCTGTCATTTCACAGGCACGCCCTTTCTCAGTAAGCGACCAGATTCCTCTTTCAGATTTATCGATAATACCCTCATACGCCAGATAATTTCTTGCAAACTGTACTTCGTTTGCAAACTTATTTGTATTGCTTTTTCCTCTTGTCTGCTGTAAATCTTCCTTGCTCAGATTTAAGTTTACAGCTATTTTTTCTCTTACGTCTTTGGGATTCGCACGTCCGCCCAATTGTTTTAGGGCGGTTACAATCGGCTCAAACCATTTCAAAAATTCTGCATTTGATTTTTTATCTGTACTCTCCTGCGTAGACATCCATGCAACATAAGATAATTCCGGAAGATTCATATATCCAAAATTGCCATTCTTAATGGCATTTGCACATTGCTCACACATAAATAAATAGGTATTGCCATTGGGCAGTTTTTTGTCTATACCGCTAAATACTGTTGCAAAATAACTCGGCAGATTGCCGTCACTTAAAATGAATTTCCGATTCCTGTCATCTAAATTAATAAATGTATACGGTCTGCACCAGTACAAACCTATCGTTAAATTCCAAGAAACATTTTTCTGTTTGGTTGTCTTATCAAAAAGCGCAATAAACTGATTTCTCCTGTCATTAGATGGCTCATCAGCATAAGCTATAGCCGCTTCATAAATTGCCCACAAATTGTCTATATCATCTATATTCCGCTCCTTTTTTCCGCGGAAAAACCATGAATTCATATTGTTTAGAACCGGAACTCCATCATACGCTGTAGGTACTTCTGATAGTAATCCCAACTTACTTTTTAATGCTGACAAAATCGCAAATCGGTTTTCATTCTTAATTCCACGGTTAAAGCTCCCCATCACCGTAAATGGACAAATATCGCCAATCACTTCTTCCTCTTCCATATATGGAAATTTCATACCCGTTTCAACAAACACCTGCTGCAATATTGCTATCAATTCTTTTCTTTTATCTTTGTACTCCAAAATTCTGTCTGCCAATTCCATATAGCAGTCAGTCCACATAAATTTATTGCTTTCCATTTTCTAAATTCCTTTTCTGTTATTTTTTGTATGTCATTGATTCTTCCGCTGCCATCATTGGCTTCGTTAATGGCATATCGTACGCCACATCTGTTTGAAAGGGAACAACATTATCTTCCATCACATAATCGGTCCACAATTCACATTGTGTCATTACCACTTGGACGGCATCCTCCATTCCTTCCGGCGGATATTTATGCTTCTTTAGCAGCTTCTTAATCAACATACGCATGCGCGCTCTTGCCGACTCTTTCTTCTGCCAGTCCACAGTTTTATTCTTACGGAGAGTTTCTGTAAGCTCTTTAGTAATGGCTATCAACTCTTCATTTTCATAAAAATCTTTAATGGCCTGTGGTTTCGTTAAAGCATCATAAAAAGCCATTTCTTCTTCTGTCAACCCAAGGTTATCACCTTCTGCCTTGGAGCGGGCAATATCTTTGGCAAGACGAAGCAACTCTTGAATTACTTCTTCATTTGTCAGCATCCCATTCAAGTATGCATTCATAGTTCTCTGTATAATTTCAGAGAATTTTTCCGACCTGACAACGTTCGTTCTCCTATACACATGTATCTGCTCTGCAATTAACTTTTTCAACAGTTCAACCGCAAGATTTTTCTCTTTCATTTTAGCTATTTCATCTAAAAATTTAGGGTCAAACAGTGAAAACTCTTGTTTGACATCGGAGAACAAATTAATAACACCATCACTTTTTATGCTCTGCTTCAGCAGCTCATTGATTCTGGCATTCATTTCAGGAAGAGAAATTTTCTTTCCCACTCCCTGATTTGTAAGCCGCATTACCAAAACTCGTACAGATTCAAAAAATGCCGCCTCAAATCTTAATTCTGTTTCAACCAGCGATGAGCACAGGGATAGTGCCTGATGCAGCATCAATGCTTCTTTCACAAATTCTTCTTTTTCTTTTACTTTGTCCGGTGCAATAATAAAATTCACAGCACCGCTTATTGTCCTCGCTCTTTCCAAATCTGTTCCATTGGTAAAGAATGAATAATCATAACCATAAAATAAATCCCTGCATACTGACAGTTTTTCCAAAAACTTAGGGTAAGCAATCTTATTAATATCGGTATCCCCATAGTTCTTCCTGTCACGCTTCGTATAATCGTTCATCGCGCGTTTAAGAGCGGAAGCAATGCCCACATAATCAACTACAAGACCTCCTTCTTTATCCTCAAACACCCGATTCACACGTGCAATTGCCTGCATTAAATTGTGACCGCTCATGGGCTTGTATATATACATTGTCGCAAGCGAGGGTACGTCAAAACCCGTAAGCCACATATCCACAACAATTGCAATTTTTAATTCACTTTTGTTATCTTTAAAGATTTTAGCCAATTCACTTTTATGAGTTTTATTTCCTATTATCTCGCGCCATTCTTCAGGGTCTTTATTGCTTGAAGTCATGACAATCGCAATTTTTTTCGTCCAATCAGGACGTAACTCCAATATCCTTTTATATATCTTTATGGCAATCGGTCTTGAATAGGCTACAATCATAGCCTTTCCCGTAAGTTCATTCGCTCTGTAGTTTTCATAATGGCTCAATATATCATTAACAAGAGAAGCTATGGTTGTATCTGCTCCCAAAATAGCTTCCATCTGCCCCATGTCATGTTTACTTTTTTCTACTACCCCTGCATCTGCATTTTCTGCCATACGGTCATATTCTGCATCAATTACCTTAAGCGTCTCTGCATCCAATTGCAGTTTCACAACACGGCTTTCATAGTATACCGGTCTTGTTGCATCATCTTCTACTGCTTGAGTCATATCATAAATATCAATGTAGTCGCCAAAAACTTCACGGGTACTTCTGTCCTTTTCAGAAATCGGCGTACCTGTAAATCCTATGTATGTAGCATTGGGCAGGCTGTTACGAATAATTCTTGCTGTACCTATAACGATTCTTGCTTCCTCTTCACCGGATTCATTTTTTACCATTCTAATTTTTTCGTCTAACCCATACTGTCCGCGATGTGCTTCGTCTGCCATAACCACAATATTTCTGCGTTCAGACAAAGGCTCTGCAGATTCTTCAAACTTCTGCATTGTGGTAAAAATAATCCCATTTGCTTTTCTTCCATTCAACAGATTCTTTAAATGCTCTCTGCTTTCTGCGTGCATGGGAACTTGACGCAAAAAATCCTTGCACTTTGCAAATTGATTGTATAACTGGTCATCCAAATCATTTCTATCCGTCAGTACCACGATAGTCGGGCTTTCCAAAGCTTCCTGTAACAAGTGTGCATAAAAAACCATGGACAACGATTTACCCGAGCCCTGTGTATGCCAGAAAACTCCGCCCTTGCCATCGGTAACTGTTGCCTTTTTTGTGGATTCCACAGCTTTCCGAACTGCAAAATACTGATGATATCCTGCTAGTATTTTGCTCTTAGATATACCGTCATTGGAAAAGCATACAAAGTTTTTAATAATATCCAATAACCTTTCCTTCGTAAATATTCCTTCAAAAAATGTGTCAAACTGTGCGTATTGCGTATTTTCATAATTGCCATCTACGGTTTTCCATTTCATAAACCTATCTTCACCAGAAGTAATCGTTCCGGCTTTCGATGTCAATTGATCGCTCATTACACATATTACA
>CAMWLB010000007.1 GCA_947174985.1 uncultured Lachnospiraceae bacterium
TTTTTTGGCAAAGGCAACCGCAATGGGCATTCCCACATAGCCAAGCCCCACTAAGGACAGTTTTTCTTTTCCGTTCACAATATCTTCATACAAGTGCATCCGATGACATCCTCCTTTGTTATCTCTTCTGCAAAACCTCTGTAATCTCTTCTAAATATACGTCAGAAACCCTGCTTCTGTCAAATTCCCGTTCCATTTTATCTCTCGCTCTGCGTCCCATTTCACTTCTTTCTTCACAGGTAAGCTTTAAAAACTTCTGCAGCGCAAGGATAAGGCTTTCACCGCTCTGCGGCTCGCACAGGAAACCCGTTTTACCATCCTCCACAATTTCGCGGCATCCACTGATATTTGAGGCAATAACCGGTCTGCCCGTTGCCGCCGCCTCCATCAGCACATTGGACATTCCCTCATGATAGGTGGGAAGAATGACGGCTGACGCCGCCTTGATATATGCATGTACATCGGGCTGAAATCCAATCTGCTTTATCAGACCGCGACTCTCATATTCGTCCAGTTTAGCCTGATAGTCCTCGTCACAATAGCCCATGATTTCAAAACTGATGCATGTGCCCTGCAGAGCCTCCGCCGCCGCCAAAAGCTCCTCAATTCCTTTCTCCCGCATAATTCTGCCGATAAACAGAAACCTTGTGCCCTCTCCCGCAGGATAATCTTCAAAGGTATGTTTATCCAGATTGACGCCGGAGCCGCTCACCAGCCTGCTCCGCTTTCCCCTTATTCCGTATTTTTCAAATATCCCTTTATTCTGTTCGTTTTGGAAAAAGACACATTCCGCCCGCTTTAAACCAGTCTTATACATCCGAATAATCAGTTTTTTTAAAAGCCCTTCCCTCTGGAAGGTACTTCCCAGACCCGTTATGGTAGCAATATAGGGAATCTTTTTTCTCCTACAGGCAACACCGCCGTAAATATTGGGCTTTATAGTATAAGACAGCACCAAATCAGGCTTCACCTGCGAAAGCAGCTTCTTATAAGAAAAAAACAGTTTTAAATCCTCTTTGGGGTTCATGCCCCGTCTGTTGATGGGCGTTTTGAACACCTCATAACCTTCTTCCCGAAGCTCCTTTACCTTCGTATCGTCCGGAACGCTTATCTTCACTTCATGCTGTTTCTTAAGCCGCAGCAGAAGCTCATTTCGAAAGTCATACAACCCGCCGGAAGAGTTTGCCAGTATCAGTATTGTACTCATTTATTTCACAAGCTCCCTGCCGTTCATGTCCAGAATCATTGTTTCATTATACTTCATCATGCAGACACCTTCCTTATAATCACCAATCGTCCTGCTATTGCTTTCTCCCTTCAGGTTTTTTACCACCTGCGCGGGCAGATTCACGCCGCACGCATAGGCGTGTGGATATCCGCCTCCGAATCTGGGATTCACTTCTGAAATATAATAGACATCGTTTATCTTAAAAATATCAATATCTATCATACCGCAAAAACCACATTTTTCCACAAACGCCTCCAGCATCGCAAAAAGCGCGCTGTCCTTTATCGATACGGACTTGTCCGTCTCACCTGCGCGCATCTTTATTTTTTCTTTTAGAAAAATGGAAGTACAGCTTCCTGTCACCATATCGATGTATACATCAGCGCCATATTCCGTTCCATCCATGTATTCCTGTATCATCAAATCATCATACATGTCAAACAACACTTCTATCTCTTTGCTGCCAAATACCTTATTGATATTGATACTGGCGCTTCCTCTTACCGGCTTCACAAAAACAGGATAGGATATCTCACCTCTCTCCACTGCCTGATAAAAGTCATTCTTGTCAATATAACACTTTCCCGTGGGAATCTGCATCTCGCACAGCATTTGATACATTCTGTATTTGTCAAAGCAGGTTTCCACCAGTTCATAAGGCGAAATGACGGGCGTGGTACCTACAGCAAGAAACTTCTCCTTCTCCTTTGCAAGAAGGCTCAGTTCCGGGTCAATCAGGGAAAACACTCCGTCTACGCTCTCTTTTTTACAGATGTCCAGAATTTGCTCCAGGTATCCCGCTTCCGTGATTCTGGGAACCAGATAAAATTTATCGGCCTCATAAACTGCCGGAGCAAGATTGGAGCAGTCCGTGGCAATCACCCTGCCCTCTTCTCCTACTGCCTCTTTAAAATACCGCACCACTTTATTTCTGGTACCGGCGCTCAAAATTAAAATATTCACTCTTTCCTCCATTTCTCTGCACAGGCAGTTCACTCAGCCTTTAAGAAATCAAAAAACAGGGGCGTCCCTCCTGTATGGATAAACAGGATATTTTTGTCTGTCACATTCTGCTCTTTCATATACTGGCACATTCCCCAAAATGCCTTTCCCACATAGGTGGTGTCCATCGGAATCCCTTCCCCGCACATCACAGCTTCAATCGTTTCTGCGACGCCTTCATGAAACCTTCCATAGCCGCCAAGCCGGTACGCATCCGTAAAGATTAAATCCTCTTCCCTGTAGAGCTTTGCAAAATCCTCTCCCAGATATTCCGCAATGCTCTCCTTTACGACCTGACGCCCTCTTTCTTTCTCCCGTGCAATGCTGATTCCCACAATTGTTCTATCCCTGTCACCGGCTAAAAGCTTGCCGCAGACCAGTCCCGCCTGCGTAGCCCCCGTTCCCGAAGCATGGAATATATAATCGAAACGAATATGATTTTCTTTTTCATAATCCAAAATTTCCTGATATGCTTTCACATATCCTTCCGTTCCCAAATTGCCATGTCCGCCGCCTGCAATAAAGTAAGGTTTTTTTCCCTCTTCCTCATAGGCTGCCTTCCGGCGCTCAATGGTTTTTGCCACCTCTGTTACCGGACAGGTTTCTATCCTTGCGCCGAACCGCTCCACCATGCCGGTATTAAGCAGAACCTCCCTGTTCTCCTCGGGCGAGATAATATGACACGAAAGTCCCATTGCCGCCGCCATGTTGGCAATCACCCGGCAGTGATTGGAGCTGTTGCTGCCATAAGTCATCACCACATCGACTTCCCGCTTTTTTATATCCTTATAAAACTCAGCCGCTTTTCGTACCTTGTTCCCTCCAAAGCTAAACGGGAGCATATCATCCCGCTTCATAAAATAGTGGTTAGGACCATAATTTCCTGACAAGGCTTCTATAGGTGTTCTATCCAGTTTTTTTTCAAACAGGACAATCTGCTTCATCTTTGCCTTCAGCCCTTTCTTTTCTATAAACGTCAAAATCTGCCACCGTCTGATCCGCCCCTGATAAGGTGTCCGAACGCTTCAGTACTTTTTTTGCTGTCATGCCGATAATTTTCATATCCATCAGAAATGTGAGTTTATTGACATACTCCAAATCATAAGCAAACCGTTCTTCCCATCCAAGTGCATTTCTTCCGTTCACCTGCGCAAGACCTGTAAGCCCGGGTCTTACATCATGTCTGTGCCTCTCATCTTCCGTGTAATAAGGAAGATATCTGACCAGCAACGGACGGGGACCAATCAGACTCATATCCCCTTTCAGAATATTGAACAGCTCCGGCAACTCATCAAGACTGGTAGACCGAAGCAGTTTACCAAAGTGGTTCAGCCGAATTTCATCGGGCAAAAGCCTGCCCTGTTCATCTCTCTCATCCGTCATGGAACGGAACTTGCACAACCGGAAAATTTTTTCGTTTTTTCCGGGACGCTCCTGTTTAAACAACACAGGACTTCCCAGCTTCACCCTCACAAGTATCGCCAGTACCATAAACAGCGGGCTCAGAATGATGATGCCAACACCGGAAATCACAATATCCAGCAGCCTTTTTATACACTTTCTATACATCTATTCTTACACCCTGCCTTTCTACTCGTGCTTTTTCCTTCTCTTCCGCTGCCGCCCGCAAAACTACAAATACCTATGCAAACAGACCGCGGACAATCCTGATAATCAGCTCCATGTCTTCATCCGTATTCTTAATGTCGCTCGGCAGGCATAATCCTCTGTTAAAAATATCCTCCGACACACATTCCGCTTCGTTATCCCTGATAAAATCACAGTCCGCAAAGACGGGCTGCAAGTGCATTGGCTTCCAGATAGGTCTTGTCTCTATGTTTTCTTCCGCAAGCGCATCCATCACCATGTCAGGTGTTACTTTACAATCCTGTGCAATCGTAATGCAGGACAGCCAGTTGTTGGCATCCCCGCAAGCGTTTAGGGGATTCATCGCAATTTGCGGAATATCCGAAAAAGCTTCCTTGTATCTCTGGTAAATCGCCTTTTTTAACGCCTTATGCTCCTCCATATGCAAAAGCTGTCCCCTGCCAATACCCGCAGTCACATTGCTCATTCTGTAGTTAAAACCGATTTGTGAGTGCTGGTAATGCCTTGCCGGGTCCCTTGCCTGCGTCGCCAGAAAGGTCGCCTGCTTTGTGATTTCCTCTTCCCCTGAAACCAGCATACCGCCGCCGGAGGTGGTGATAATTTTATTGCCGTTAAAAGAATAAATTCCGATTTTTCCAAAGGTGCCTGTGTGCTTTCCCTTGTAGGTGCTCCCCAGAGACTCCGCCGCGTCCTCAATCAAAGGCACATTGTGCTCCTTACAGATGGCAAGCAGCTCGTCCAGCTTTGCCGGCGTCCCATACAAATGAACCGCAATGACTGCTTTCGCATTGGGATATTTCTGAAATGCCTTTTCAAGCGCTTTCGGACTCATATTCCATGTATCCCGCTCAGAATCGATAAACACGGGAACCGCCTTTTCATACACAATGGGATTGCAGGTCGCACTAAAGGTCAGCGACGGCACAAATACCACGTCCCCCTCACCAATTCCCAAAATACGCAAAGCAAGATGAATCGCCGCTGTACCGGCACTGAGCGCTGAGGCATGGGAAATGCCCACATATTCCGCCATCTCTTTTTCAAAAGCGTTGACATTGGGACCCAAAGGCGCCACCCAGTTCGTGTCAAACGCCTCCTGCACAAACTTTTGCTCGTCCCCATGCATAGTGGGGCAGGATAAATAAATGCGTTTTTTGTCCATACAATTTCCTTCTTTCCGAATCCGTCTATTTTTGCTCACAGTACGTAGGAACCATTTCTTTTATCACCTTTCTGATATCTTCCTCTTCGTCCTCTGATATTTCCTTTAACCGCTTTAACTGCAGGAAAAACTGCTCTTCGTCTATCTCAATCGGCTTTCCGATGTGAATCAGCTTATTCTCGGTTTCCTGTAAACCTTCCTCCTCCATCAGCAGCTCTTCATACAACTTTTCACCCGGGCGCAGCCCCGTAAACTCTATCCTGATATCCTCGCCAACCTTATAACCGGACAGCCGAATCAGATTCTTCGCCAAATCCAGTATCTTTACCGGTTTTCCCATGTCCAGTACAAAAATCTCTCCGCCCCTTGCGTACGCGCCCGCCTGCAGCACAAGGGACACCGCCTCGGGAATCGTCATAAAATAACGGATAATGTCAGGATGTGTCACCGTAACCGGCCCCCCCGCTTCAATCTGCCTCCTAAACAGCGGAATCACGCTTCCGTTGCTGCCAAGCACATTGCCAAAGCGCACCGCTACAAATTCTGTATCGTAATGTCGGTTAAAAATCTGTATAATCATTTCACAGATGCGCTTGGACGCTCCCATGATATTGGTCGGATTGACCGCTTTGTCTGTAGAAATCAGTACAAATTTTTTCACCCCGTAAAAAGCCGCCGCCTGCGCGGTTTTCCAGGTGCCGAATACATTGTTTTTAATTGCCTCATTGGGGCTGTCCTCCATCAGCGGCACATGTTTGTGCGCTGCCGCATGATAGACGATATCCGGTTTGTACTGTTCAAAAATACGGTTCATACGTCTTGTGTTCCGAACGGAAGCAATCAACACCACCATGTCAAGCTCCGGAAAGTTGTGCTTTAACTCCTGCTGTATATCATAAGCATTGTTTTCATAAATATCCACAATAATAAGACGTGACGGCTTATGTGCCGCTATTTGGCGACAGAGTTCACTGCCAATAGAGCCGCCTCCTCCTGTCACAAGCACACATCGATTCTGTACATATCCCAAAATAGAGTCCAAATCCACTTCGATAGGGTCTCTTCCCAGTAAATCCTCCACATCCACATCTTTCAACTGACTGACATTAACCTCGCCGTTTACAAGCTGGTACATACCCGGCAAGGTCCGCAGTTTACAAGTCGTATCCTTGCAGATTTCAACAATCCCGCTGATCACCCACTTGGACACGGACGGCATTGCGATAAAAATCTCGTCGATGGAAAAGGCGTCCACGGACTGTTTAATCTTTTCCCTTCCTCCAACTACCTTTATCCCCTGAATATACCTGCCCTGCTTGTTGGGGTCATCATCTATGATGCACTTAATCTGCATATGGGTGTATCTGCTGCCGATAATGTCCCTGATAATCAGATTTGCCGCTTCGCCGGCACCGATTATCATCACATTGGTGCCCGCCTTCTGCTTCATGCTTTTTCTTTTCAGCCCTCTGAAAAAACGGTAGCTGAATCTGCTCACAAAAGTAAAGGCAATCAACAGACAGACAAACATAAAGGGATAGCTGCGCGGCACAGATTTGTGAAAAATCATCATACCAATGCTGTTGAGCACAACTGTAATGCCGCACGCCACTACAATATTCTGCATCTCATTTACGCCTGCAAACGCCCAAAGACTGTTATAGAGGCGGAATAGGGCAAATACCAGAAGCGCAATCACGACAGTAAAGGGCAGAAAGGAATACACGGATTCCAAGAAGCTTTCTTCTATATTCCGATAGACAAACTCATACCGTATGACCAAAGCTATGACCGCTGCTGCGACAACAGCAATGATATCGTATATCACCAGAAATATTCTTCTATATAATAGTGCTGTGTTTATCGTTCTTTTCATTATGACCCCTCACGCTTCTGTAAGCCTGTGTAAAACTTCCCGACCGTCACTCTTTTATATAGTGTTCTTTTCTCCATGCCGGAATCAATAATACCAATACCATAAAGAATGCAAAACCGGTTGGAATGTAAGGCAGATATACCCATTCTACCAGCCCGCAGATGCCAAAAACCATCAAAATACCAAGCGGAATCAGCGCTGTACTCTCCTCCCTATGGTGTAAATAATAAAAAATACTCCTGATACCTGCAAACACACAGAATACGATAAAATAAATGCCTGCACCAATTCCGAAATCATGCGCCACTTGTAAAAATACATCATGGGCATGTCCTGTTTCCTTACCATTCTCCGTCATCAGACTGACCGTCTCATGTCCCTTCCAGTCTAACTGCTGCAGATAAATCCTGTAAATCTCAAGCCTGCCATTGCTGTATTGATTCGCATTCTCCCATCTCTCGGCTTCGATTTCCTCCGGAGACTTCACCACTTCCGGAGTCTCCATATAAACCTTGGTAGGGTCTGCCTCTATATCAATCTGCGTATCCGGCTTATCTTCATTGCCCGTACTGATACGATTATCCGCAATATAAAAAAATTTAGACAACGTAATAAAACGGAAAGAATCCCATTCTTCCCCCTTCTTTATGGAATCAGGAAACCATTCAATCTCATATGTGAAAGGCTCACTCACTACAGCAGGCACGATCCTGCATGCCGTAAAGACAATAGGAAAAAAGCAGACCGCCGCAACTGCCGGCACTGCAATCCGCTTTGCCAGTTCTATAACGCCATCACGATATCCCATCAGAGTAACAAGAATGCACATGGCAGGACACAAAAACAACGCCGCAAAAAGCCCCGTTCGGGACGCCGTCAAAAACAAGAAAGCCGCAGCCAGTCCAATAAGCCATATTTCCTTCCACGCCGCCTTCAAACTTTGCTTTTCTTTATAAACTGCCATAAAACGTATCAAGGCAAGCACAAGCACAAATACCATATAAATAGCCGCCAGCGTTACCGTGTGAAATGCGCCGGGATACCGCGTATACATGTAATAATGAAATGGTCTGTAAAGTACCGCATAGATGCTGATACCTACAAAGTGAATAAAAACACCATTGGAAAGATAGTATAAATACTTCTGTATTTTTCCTTTATAGATAACACGGACTGCAAAAAGACCGAAAAAGATCGCAATATGAATCGGCCATACCCTTCCATTCCTGCTTCTTACCATTTCGGCAATCAGCAATACGAATAAAACCATATATACCCATGATACTTTATTTCTTCTTTTTCTATCCCAGACAAGAAGTCTAATGGTGTTTAAAACTACAATTCCCCACAAAACAAAGTATAGTACCTTCCCCTTGTAAATCTCCCAGCTTTCCAAATCCTCTTTATACTGCTGCAGATAATAAATGCCGCCGCCAATCGCAAGAATCAGATAAACCGGATTATACCAGTTAAAAATTTCTTTTTTCGTATAACTGCAGATGATGACAAGCGCAAAGCAGGCAAGCACAAGATTTATCGCAAGCTTCTGATCCTGCAGGCATAATGCGTTTAAATAGCGTACTCCTCCAAGCATAACGCCTGCAAAAGCAAACGACTGCAAAGCCGCCTGAACCCGTTTCAAAAGCTCCTCCTTAGATATCACTGCTTCCTTTGCTGTCTGCCGCTTATGAAACAGGCTGTAAAGCGCAAAAAGCCAAAATAACAGTATACCTGCCAGATAAAATAAAATATCCGTCTGGTTATCCGTAAACTTTTTCCCCGGAAATACATTCCAAAGCCCCCACAGAGCCGCTCCCGTCACCAGAACTCCCGCTGCTGCCCTAACGCCAAAATCCACCCTGACACGTCGGGTATCTTTGCGCAGCAAAACCTCTGCCAGAAAAAGCATGAAACCGCCCACAAGTAATACTGCCAGAGCGCAGAGTGCATACTGTCCTTTTGTAAAATAGGCTTTATATGCATAACGGACATCTAAATTAACGCCATCGCTCATGGAAAACAACAAGCCGGCGTTTTCATTTTCGATGGTAAAATAATATGCTTGTCCAATTTGCAGGTCAGTGCCTATCCTGACATGGCAGATTCCCGGTATGTCAAGTGTATGGACAGGATAGCTTTTTTCTTCCAGTTTCTGTAAGTTTGCATCAAACAGCCTGAAGAACAATGTTCCCGTCCACTCTTCTGCTGTCAGCTCTTCATTGTAAATATAGAAGCTGAGAGTGGAAAGTTCTCCGGCCAAAGGCACAAAACCTTGCATGATGGCAGCCTCATTCAACATTATCGTCGCAGAGTCCTTATCTATCTCTCCCTCATAATGCATGGGACGTATCAATCTCAAGGGCCATACCAGCGCAACTGAGATAACCATCAATATAAATATCATGGACTGTATTGCCCGTTTCAGTGATATGCTTGTCCTCAACTGCTCTTCCTCTCTTTGATTCCCACCATTTCTATTTATCCTTGATAGTATAGCACAGTTGCCATTTCTTTACAACTTTCAACTCTATCTGTCTCCTCCCGTCAGATTCAGATTCACCCCATTCATATAGTCGGAGCCCTCCGACAACAGTAAGTGAATGGCGGGCAGTACCTCCTCCACCCTCACATTTCGTTTCATTGTGCTGGCTTCCCTATTCATCTCAACGATTTTGCCGTCAATGTTATCCAAAAACTTTGTCTCCATCATATTGGGTGATATGCCGTTTACATTGATCCCCTTGTCCGCAAACTCAACCGCCATACTCTTCATCAGCCCCAGCAGGGCATATTTCACAAGGACATACTGGGACATAAACTTAGGCGGCATCCCAACTGTACAGGCGGTCAGCATAACCGCCACTTTTCCTCTTCCCCGCTTCCCCATTTTAGGCAGAAAATATTTTCCGATTTCTCCAAGCGAATGTACCTGTATTTCCATATCCCGCATAACATTCTGCCAGTCAAGCTGCCTGATACGGTTATAGGAAAGCTTTGCAGCGGGCAGATGCAGGATACAGTCCGGACACTCGCAGATTTCCGCCACGCGCACAATCAGATTTTTCACTTCTTCCGGCTGGGACAAATCCGCCTGCTGCGGCATAAGCGTCACTGCACAAAGCCCTTTCTCTAACGCTAAAAGCGCATCGTCATGTGTTGCATAATGGGCAATGACTGTCGCCTTTTCTCCATTTTTTTTCAGCTTTTCCTCCAAACTTCTGATAAACGCAATTCCAACTTCGGAGGATGCTCCTGTAATAAAGTATACCTTATTCTCCATCTGCCAATACTCCTATCTGCATAGTTCCTCTCAGCACTTTTTCATGGTTCTGGTTGGTAACCGTAACCTTTAGCTTAATTGTAGAAAACAATTCGTTTTTTTCCATAACCTCCCCACAAATTTTCAATACGTCTTCCGGAAACACTGGCTTGACAAATTTTGTTTCCACGCTATGAATCAGGCTTCTCTCACCAGGCATATAAACCCCTGCCAGCGTTGACAAAAAAGAAGCTGTCAGCATGCCGTAGGACACGCAGGAAGCATATCCTTTTTTTCTTGCAAATTCCTCATCAGTGTGAAGCGGGTTGCTGTCACCTGTAAGAGCAAAAAATAGTCCCATCATTTCGGAAGTCACCCGCACCTCAAAGGATTCTTCCATTCCAATTTCTATTTCTTCAAAACGGTATCTGTTCATTCTCCCTCCAGCACAGCATCATATTTTCCATCTGCCACCTTATTGTTTATGATTTCCATTGCTTCTTTCTGACATTCCTGCCAATAAACATATGCTTCGTCCCATGTACTGTATTTTTTATCTCCACGCCTGTCCGCAAGCGCATAGTGCTCCGTCAGGTAATTACCCAGAAAAGCAGTACATTTCTCCGAACCGGATGCGTTCACATGACTGCCCCCATCGTAATAGTCTGTGGCAAAATCAATGCCCAGCTCGTCATAATGATTATTAAAATTCAGATAATCATACCCATAAGAAGTAATGATGCTCTCCATATAGTTAAATTTTTTCTGCATATCCTCATCTAAAACCATGGGCGACACAATGAATAGAGCATTCAAATCCTTCTCCTGCAGATACGCCAACAATGCACGCAAACTTTCCTCCTGTTCTGCAGGAATTGCCATCTGCTCTGCAACGTCGCTGTAATCAGCGCCTGCTCCGGGCAGTACCTCATCATGCATCACATATCCCTTTAAAGGATGAAGCCTCTCATACCGAAATGCTGTATACTGATCCGGAAAAACCAGACTCTTCCAGTTAGAATGATACTTAAAAATATCAAAATAATAAGTATACCGCTCCGACACCTCCGGCACCAGGCTGTTGATAAGCCGGATTCTGTTCCACGAATATTTCAAATTGTCCGTAACGCCCCTTGCATACGCCATATTATCAGCCATAAAACCCTCTTCATACGTATACATACGAAGTTCAAACACAAACAACTCCGGTGACTGGGTTTTCAGCGCCTCCTCTACCAGATATACCGCTGCTTTCGGTCTCTGCACATTGCTGGCAAGCGGATACATGGTAAAGCCATATTCTCCCCACAGCTTTGGTGCGGCATAAAACGGATACACCGGACTGGAGCCTATCATAACAACGTCTATCGTATCCTTCGGCTCCGCATAAAACCCAAGGAAAATTTCCTTGATATCGCCGTTTGTCCGCAGCATATAGGTAAGCGATTGCAATAGAAATAAAAAAATAACCGCAAATAAAATTGCCTTCACAGCCTGCTTTCTGTTCATAGCCGCCTCCTAAAATCCCTGATAAATAAATTCTGCCGCACTGTAGCCCGGTCCATAATATCCTAACAAAATCACATAAAACAGCAGTGCATACCAGATTGCCCAGCGGATTATAATTCTTTTCTGCGCAATCCATTCCCTCACATCTATCTTCTGCTGCAGCAAGGATATCGTAAACAGGATAAGCAGCGATACAATAGCAATCGTAAACTCTATAAAATCCAGCCCAAGCGAGAACAAAGAACCATGAAGCAGTGCGCCCACATTCCCTATACGGACTGCGCTTGCCAGCATATGGCACGCAGCGGCAGCCGAATCTGCCCTAAAAAACACAAAGCCGATATTAACAAGGAAAAAAGTCCGTATCATCCGCCACAAATCCAGCCCTTTGCCGTCCGTGCAAATATGGCACTTTTCCATGAGCTTTTTATATGCCGGGCTCAGTAATTCCCCCATCACAATATAAAACCAGTGCAGCAGTCCGGAACCGATGACATACTTCCATGCCCCTCCATGCCAGACTCCCACAGTAAACCAGAGTATAAGCATTGCCGTAAAAGTGGTAAGCTGCTTTCCTCTTTTCTTTCCAAATTTTTCCCTGCACCTTTTACCCAGCTTTGCAAACGTCTGTGTTCTGAGAAGCGGATAAAAGACATACTCCTTCATCCATACACCCAGCGTAATATGCCACCTTCTCCAATACTCTGCGATTGTTTTGGAAAAGAAAGGGGTCTCAAAATTTTCCGGCAGTTTAATGCCAAAGGTCTGGGAAACTCCCAGCGCAATGTCCATACTTCCCGAAAAATTTGTATACAGTTGAAGAGCAAAGCAGATTGTCGCTATCCAAATATAGATACCGCTGTAATCCGCATAATTGTCATACACGGTATTGACAATCAGCTTCATGCGCTCTGAGATAACCAGTGTCTTAAAGAATCCCCATAACATTCTCTGAAAACCAAAAGTAACCTGTTTATAATCAAATGGATGTGGCTGAAAGAACTGCTCCCCATCCTCCCTGTAGCGGAGAATCGGACCGGACAAGATGGCAGGAAAATACATGCCGTATAGCGCCAGTTTTAAAAAATTCTTTTGCGGCTCTGCAATTTTATTGTAGACATCTATGACATAGCCCAGAATGGAAAAGGTATAGAAGGAAATACCCAGCGGTATAAGAAACTGAAACCCGCTGATAATTCCTCTGCCTCCCCGAAAGATTCCGGCAATCCCGTTAATTGTATAGATGCCAAAATTAACATATTTTAACACAAAAAGACTTCCCACAAGCAATAGTACCACCACAACCAGTGCGGCACGTCTCTTTTTAGTCTCTTCAAACCGTTCCATAAAACAAATACCCGCATATGCTGCAAGGCACGCCGCTATCGGGTATAAGATAAGGATACTGTTTCCCGACAGCAGATAGTAAACAACGCTCGCCACAAGCAAAAGCACCCACCGTATCTTTGCAGGAAACAGATAATATACAATTAGTGTGCATACATAAAAACACAAAAAAGAGAAGGATGTAAAAGACATAACCAATCCTTTCTAACACAAAGCATCTTAAGACCGCTTAATCAACCTGTCCCAAAATAATATCTACCATCTCTCCTACGTTTTTCATGGTGACAACCTGTCCCATGGAAAACTTAATGCCAAACGCCTGCTCTACAGCAGAAACGAGATTAATATGCTCTAAAGAGTCCCAATCCTCGATATCGCTCGAAGTCGTACTGTCATTTACCACAATTTCTTCATCGTCAAAAACATCCCTAAATACCTCGTTCAGTTTTTCGTATGCCGCTTCTCTTGTCATGCTTCTACCACCTTTATCACTTTATTTTTATTTGCATAATCTGCTTCTATTTCATAATACCACACTGTGCTGCCGTCTTCATCTGTTTTTTCAAGCTTAAAGCCCATAAGCGCATAAAAATTTTCCACCATCTTATTCTTGGCAGTCGGATAGTAATAGCCCTTTATTCCGCCAATACCCTTTTTGGCACAGGTGTGCACCAGCGTATCCAGCATGGCATATTCCATATCCCGCTTTAGGACACGGCAGCTCATCAGCCACAAATCCATATGCAGCAGACCGCCCTCCCTGTGTCCAATCAGTACGGATACCACCCCGTTATCGCCAAATTTGTCCTCCAGCTTTCCGTAAAGCGTAATATAGGAACTGTCCGCCGCAATCTGCTCAATTTCCGCCTGTGTATAACGCCTCGTCGTCAGGTTAAACTGGTTGCTCTTGTTGGTAAGCTGTGCAATACGCGCCATATACAGTGACTCAAAGGGCTTAATCACGCCTTTCATATCAAGGGAATGAAGATAATCTTCATAGCTTCCGAAGCTCTCCTGCTCCTTTTTTCTCTCCATATTTGCCTTGTACATCTCGCTCCGCAGCCTGTCATCCTCTGACAGACTCGTCACCTCAAAGAAACCAGAATGATCCAGAATCCGGATGTACTGCTCAGGACTCGTTACCTCCGGCACGGAAACGCCCTGCAGGCTGCTCCTTACAATCTCACGCTCTGCAGGATTGTCGTCCACAAACACGAGACTGTCCTGCATAATATTTAATTCCGATGCTATCTTGGCCACATTGTTACTTTTGGGCTCCCAGTTTGCCTTAATCAGCACAAAATCCTCCGGCTTTAATGTCCCGTCAGGATGCTTAAGGCCGGCCATGGCGTTCTCCTCTTCATTTTTGGAGCTGATATTCAGCATAATGCCGATGTCCTTCTGCCGCTTTAAGTACCCCTGAAACTCCGAGTACACCTGACCCATGGAGGTCTCCTGCCCAATCTCCAGATTTTCCGCGCCGTCATCTCCCACAACGCCGCCCCAGAGCGTATTGTCCAGATCCAGAACCAGTGCCTTTTTATTCTTCCCATAAATGGACTTGATAATATTGGCAATATTAAAACTCAGTGCAGGAACTGCCGGCAGGCAGAGTGCATACTTGTACATATGCCAGTAAAAAGGGTCCGCCCATTTGTCAAGCCCATAGCAGGCTGAGAGATAATTTATGTCATTGATATAAAAATGATTGTGCTCACGGGCATACCGGTAAAACCTTTCATTCAGCCTGTTTAAAAAAGAAATCCTGCCATGTATGTCAGACACTTCCTTGTTGCCCAAAAGTCTGTAAAACGGATATTCAAAATTATTCTGAATAATGGGACAGTGATAGCTTTCCTGCAGCTTGTCCCACATCACCTCATAATGGCGGTAACTCTTGTCCAAAAGTGCTTCCACCGTTTCTGCCGTATCCGACAACTCCGGATATTCCTGTACATTCCGGTTGCTTGTGTGAATGTAAATCATATCCGGCGCAAATTCCTTAAGCTCTGCATTGTCAAACATGGCGTCCTGCCAGTACTGTGCGTATTCCGATTCATAAAACTGCGGTTCTATTCCATAATGTAAAAGAAAAAGCTCCAGTACCTTTACAATATCATGCGTGGTACTGCCGCCCAGAACTGCGATTTTTTTCCGGATACGCGAACTGCCGTCAGCAAGCAGCGCTTTTTTTATGCTCTTCGCTTTTTTTAAGATGTATTCACTGTCAAAAGGATATTCCAGTTCCCGCATGTTTGCCTCCATTTCCAATCAAAACCTTCTACTCTGTAATACCAAGGCAATAGAGCAGTATCTCCGCCGCAATATGCTCGCCCAAAATACGGTATCCGGCATCATTCGGGTGGATGCTGTCAGCCAGCAGATTCTCTGCCGTTGCTGCATCATGCATGTCCATTAATCCTATACTGTAAAGGTCTATAATCGGATACCCATTCTGCTGTGCAAGTGTTCTCAGCGGATTCATATAATCATTCAGGGTTGGGATTCCATTAAAGTTTGTATATTCCTTTGTTGAGCTTGTGTTTGGCGTCTGATACGCTGTTACAAAAAAGAACAGTGTACTGGGATATTTCGTTTTCAACGGATTCACGATCTTCTGAAGCTGTCCGCAATAGCCTCCCGTTGTGCCATTGTCAAGAACGCCAAAATTTTTCACCTCTACATCGGTCAAAAAGTCATTTAACCCTGCATAAAAGACCGTAATGTCAGAATCTTTTATAAAAAGCTCGTCCTCATGTGCTCCGATTGACAGTTCATCATTGTTATTATACCCTGCTATCGTCGCACCGGCACGACCGTTATTGCACACCTCGCCAAATTGCAACAACTCCTGCACATAGTTGACATAACTAATCTGCCTGCCTTCTGCATCCTGATTGCCGCCAACCCCTTCTGTAATACTGTCTCCAATAAAATTAATTTTAACATTCGGAAACACACAGCCTGCCGTCTCCAGTATCTTTTTGTCCAATTCGTTTATCTTCAACGTTTTTTCATAAGAATTCTGCCAGATATAAACCAGATTGCGCTCCTGCACATAGCCCCGCAAAAGCTCTGCTGCCTCCGGAGATATCGTATCTGCCTGCCAGATGACGTTTCCACTCACATCACACAATGTCTGAGACCCCGCCAGCACCTCATAATGCTGTGGCTCGGTGTCTGCTTTCGGCGGTTCGCTCTCTTCCGGAGGCGTTGCTGTCGGCTCCGGTGTCTGGTTTGCCTCCGTCTGTGGAATAGAAACCACATCATCTGATTCCGGCTTTTTTTCCGGATTCGGTTCTCCTTCCTGTGCCATCACATAGCTTTTATAAGCCTGAAATGCCTCATAATCTCTCAGATATTCTCTAAAATCCTTTGTCAGAAAAAGAGCGGCAGCGACAACCAGAACAATAATTAAAGTTAATGTCAGCCATGCCTTTCTCTCCTCTTTTTTTCTTCTATCCATACTTATAGTTCCTCTTCTAACCTCCAGATTCTAAAGCAATACACAGCAACTCCATAATCAAACATTTTTCCACTCATCATATTCTATCATCTTCCGCTTGATATGACTACAATTAATTTTTCTTAAGTTTTTCTTACATTCTAACACAAATGCAAATTTTTGATATATAGTAAAACGCAAAGCGCTCCCGAAACAAGCCTTTTATTATATTCATTATGCTATTACGAAAGGAATAAGCCATGCTTTTCAATTCCTATATTTTTATTTTTTTGTTTTTGCCACTTACCCTGTTTGGTTATTTTTTATTGAACCGGACAAAGCATTATGAAATGGCAAAATGGTTTTTAATCGGCATGTCACTATGGTTTTATGCCTATTTTAACATTTCCTACTTAGGTATCATTCTGACAAGCATCGCCCTGAATTACTTTTGTCACATTCTGATAACGAAACACGTTCACTCCAAAGCTGTTTTAACCGTCGGTATTCTGGGCAATCTTGCTATCCTTTTTTACTTTAAGTATTTCAGTTTTCTGATTGAAAATATAAACAGTTTGTTCCATGTGAATTCCATGGTGCCGGATATCCTCCTGCCCCTTGGCATTAGTTTTTTCACCTTTCAGCAGATAGGCTTTCTGATAGATGCCTCCCGTGGCAGCGTATCCAGACCGGATTTTTCCGATTATGCGCTTTTTGTCACTTTTTTCCCACAGTTAATAGCCGGTCCGATCGTCAGCCACGAAGAAATGCTTCCTCAATTTCAGGATATTTCCAAAAAGCAATTTCGCTTTGACAATTTTTATATGGGGCTGCGCATCTTTATTCTCGGGCTTGCCAAAAAGGTACTGCTGGCTGACACCTTCGGCATCGCGGCAAACTGGGGCTTTCAGCACTATGCCTCTTTAGATGCATTAAACACTTTTCTCGTCATTCTGTCCTACACCTTCCAGATTTATCTGGACTTTAGCGGCTACTGCGATATGGCGCGGGGTCTCGGACTTATGTTTAATATCCGGATTGCCGTCAATTTTCTCTCTCCCTACAAAGCTGCCAATATTACAGAATTCTGGGACAGATGGCACATTACCCTGAACCGCTTTTTTACCCGGTATCTCTATATCCCCCTCGGCGGCAGCCGCAAAGGAACACTGCGCACCTATGTGAATGTCATGATTGTTTTCTTATGCAGCGGCATCTGGCACGGCGCAGGCTGGACTTATCTATTATGGGGTGTTATGCACGGAATTTTATGCGTGCTGACCCGCATCCGGTTAAAAACAAAGGAAAACCAAAAACAAAGACTCTCCCCGCCGCAAGAATCACCTGCTTGGAAAAAGCAGTTTTTGCATGGAATTTCCGTCTTTGTTACCTTCCTTTTCATTCTGTGCACCATGACCGTATTTCGCGCCGACACGATAGGACAGGCTTTCCAAATGTTAAAGACCCTGCTATCGCCATCCGGCGCTGCTTTACAAGCTTTCAAGGTCCACAAAGAAATATCGGGAGCGTTCCAGCTCCCTGAAATCTTTTATGTACTGAAATTTTTCAAGCTTGACACCCTGCCTCTTGGCTCCTGCTACTGTATGTTTCTTTTCCTTCTGGTGGCTTTCATCCTGATATTCTGTTGTAAAAACCTTTTTGAGACAGAAGAAAGCCACAAACCGCACACAGCAGGCACCATCAGTCTGGCAGTCCTCTTTGTATGGTGTGTGCTTTCCTTCTCAGGAGTCAGCACCTTCCTCTATTTTAATTTTTAAAAATTTATTTTGGAAAGGATGAACGATTATGAAAGCTTCCTCAAACCAAACGCCCAATTATAAAAAGCATTGTATTCTGTTTACGGCGCTCTCTTCTCTGGCGCTGCTTGCCGCCGCCACGCTGGTCATCGCGGCAGACCCCTTTTTCCAATATCATAAGCCGATAAACGGTCTGTATTACCTCATCGACAATAAACTCAGCCAAAATCCGGGGCTCGCCATACATTTTGAATACGACAGTATCATTACCGGCTCCTCCATGACTGTCAACTTTGACACAAAGCTCTTTGATGAAAAGCTGGGACTGAACACGATAAAGCTCTCCTATGATGGTGCTTACCCAAAAGACATTGATACCATACTCTCGCTCGTTAAAAAAAGTCCTAACGAAATCCGTGCGGTTTTTCTCAGCATTGATATCTTAAATTACCGTGCCGAACCCGGCATCACCGCCTATGAACTTCCCGCTTATCTTTACAGTGACACTGTGCTGGACGATATTCCTTACCTTCTCAACAAAGAGGTCATACTGGACTATATCGTCCGCCCGCAGATCGAGCGGGAGGGTACACCTCTAAACGAAGCATACTGGTCCTGGATATACATGTGGTACGGAAAAGATATCGTATTTCAGACCTATGAAGCTCCCTCCGACCTTCAGCCCGCCCTGCCAAAAGACGCCTTTACCGACAGAGTTGCCGCAAACCTTGAAGCTTATATTCTTCCCCATATAGAAAGTATGCCGGATACTGAGTTTACCTTCTTTTTTCCGCCCTACAGTGTTCTCTACTGGTACAACCGCTACGCTGATGGCAGTTTGGAGGCAGAGCTTGCCGCAGAAAAACGGGTGATTGAAACTCTGCTTGCGTATCCGAATGTGAAAATATATTACTTTCAGGATAATTTTGATTACATCACCAATTTTGACAACTATTGCGACTATACCCATTACCGCCACGAGATGAATGATTACATGACAGAATGCTTTGCAGATGATTCCTGTCGGCTGAGTCTTGAAAATTATAATGATGTTATCGACAATATGCTTGCATGGACGCAGAACTGCGACTATCAAAGTTACCTGCCCTGAATTTACGCCTCATTTATAGTTTCTTTAATGACATACTGCGGCGAATTGTTCATACAGACATATATCCTGCCGATATACTCTCCAATCAGCCCCAGTATCAGCATCTGCATACCGCCGATGAATACCACCGCAGACATCAGAGAACTGAAGCCCATCGGTACACTGGGATTGATAAATTTTTTGACAATCGTGTAAATGCCGTAGCAGAAGCCCATGAACGCGCAAAAGGCTCCTATCATGGTTGCTATCCGCAGCGGCTTTACCGAAAAGGAAGTAAAGCCGTTTACCCACAGATTAATCAGCTTGCCCAGTGTATAGCCCGACGAGCCGACTTCCCTCTCCCTGTGCGTTACATTCACATTGGTAATATTTTTCGTTGCCCGCAGCACTAGACCGATAACATACGGGTATGCGTTTTCATATCTTACCACCTCATCAATGACAAAGCGGCGCGCCGCAAAATAACTGGAGATATACAGTTCCTTTGGCTTCCCCAGCATAACTCTTGTCATAAGTTCGTTCAGTTTGCTGCCGAAATTCCGAAACCATGAGTGCTGCTTGTGTTCATATCGGGCATATACCACATCGGCGCCTTCGCTGATTCCTGCTATCAGCTTATTCACCTCATTCGCAGGGGTCTGCCCGTCATCATCCAGACATACGACAATATCTCCCTTTACATGGCGGAACCCCGCCATCAGCGCCGCGTGCTGCCCAAAATTCTTTGACAGATTGATGCCCTTAATTCTGGTATCCGCTTCACAGAGGCTTCTGATAACAGAAAAGGTATCGTCCGGCGAACCGTCGTTTACCAGTACAATTTCATAATCATACTCTGAAAGCGCTTCTACCGCTGCAGTTACTTCATTCACCACTGTTTTAATCGTCTTCTCTGAGCGGTAACAGGGAATTACAAAGCTAATTAACTGTGCCATTTTTATTCAATCTCCTTTATCCGCAAACTCTTATGCGCCGTTCCTGTTTTAGGGGAGGGCTGTTCGTATCGGCTTATATATACAAAAAATCTCTTCACCTTCCAACAATATGCTTTCCACCTTGTAAAGCTCTATCGTCTCCCCCTGCTCGGCATAGTAACCCGAAAGGCTCTCCCCAAAGGGCGGAAGACTTTGCGGCTCCTTTGTCTGTACAATAACAAACACATTGTCCTGATTCAATATTGCCTGCTCCATCGAGGCAATGCCAAAATGTCGGAACTTCTTATCGTTCAGCGGGCTTTTGGATGCCCATCCTCCCATAATGTCATAATTGGATATGGTATTGTCCACATCACAGAACAATTTTTCCGAATAACGCACCGTGGAATACACATCCACAAAATAGAAGCTATCTTCATTTTCTCCGATATAGTCCTGCAACGCCGCCCATGCCCTGTTTGTGTCTTCTCTCGCTTCATATTCCGCGCATACTGCTTTTACACTGCCGCCCACGGAAACAAGGCACAGCCCCGCTAATATCACGCCAAAACACGGTTTTATGACTGCCCGCAGCCTGCCTTCTTTTCCTTCTTTACATTCCCGCAACAGCATGGCAAGCAGAATTACAAATTCCATCAGGTAGAGAGAATGGGTAATCCGCTCCGGCGCCCTGCCCCTGTATAGGATAAACAGCCATAGCCCGCTGCGTACCAAAAACATGCAGGGCAATTCCCACAGAAACCGGAAATGCCGGTTTTGCAGGGCTGCTGCCAAAACCATAAGGTACATGGCAATAACAAACAGGTTCCACGGATAGTCCGTCTCGTGAAGTGTTCTGTATTTATAATCAACTACTGCCTGCTTTAACGTGACGACAAAGGAAGCCTGCTGCTTTCTTGTTTCCGCCGCATAGTCGCTGATTTTTTTCAAAACATCTGCATCAATCTTTTCATCCAGCCCAAAATTATAATTTTCAATCAGCATCCGGCTGTACTTTGTCATGCCGATGCTCTCATAAAACGCTTCGTTATTTTCATAAGAAGGACGCCATTGCCAATAAAAATCGTAAAGCTCGGTTCTATTGTCAAAATACCGGTTGAATTCCTGCCAGTCAGCGCCGGCATGCGCCGCCATGTGGATGCCCTGACTCAGGGCAAGTCCTGCCAAAATTCCGCCAAAGACGGAAAAATATTTCGCGGCATTTTCTTTTGTAAAAAAGGGCTTTTCACAACTCCACCGGCAAAGCCCCACCACGCAGATAAGCGGCAGTACCAGAAGAAGCATCTCGGAGCGAAGTTGAAAAGCAACCGTCACAAGCAGTATACAGGGCAGATTACGCAGGAAAAATCCCTTTACCGTTTTTTCCTCCTTTGCAGTATAAAACAAAAACGCCGCAGCCGCCGCAAGCAGCGTACAGGTCACCGTATACTGTGTGAAGACAAGCTCCCGCAAAAAGAGCGAAACAATAACAGCCGCTTCCAGACACAGCACTGCTACTTTCACCACCCTCTTTTTCAAATAACCAAGCAGCCTTTCGGTAATCAGGTAAATGCTGCCGAAATGGCAGAGGCACAAAAATATTCCATACCAGGGAAACCCTCTCAACACTCGATAAAAAAGGCTGATGAAAAAGCTCAAGGGAAAGAGCATCTGGATATTTCTTCCCTCAGGCGTCCCCGTATAGACGCCCGCCAGAATATCCTTAATCAGCACATCGTCGTTCAAATCGTAGTAATAGTCAAAAAAGATACCAATGACCACACACAGCAGAGCGCTTAGTCCCAATGCCAATATATGATTTTCTTTTTGTCTCAGCCAAACCTTAAAGTCCATATTTTCTGTAATTCTCCACAACCTTCCTCACCGCATGAATCACGTCCTCCACATCCTGATCCGTCATGGTGTAATACAACGGCAGGCTCATGATTTCCTCATACAGCTTCTCTGCTTTGGGACAGATTCCCTTTTGATACCCCAGTTTTTCATAAAAGGGATGATAGTATACCGGGATATAATGTACATTGCAGCAGACATTTTCCGCCGCCATAGCATCAAAAAACTGCCTCCTGTTTACCGTCAGTATTTCCGGTTTTATGCGAAGGATATAGAGATGCCTGGTGGTGTCCGACTCCGGTATTTCCTCCTGCACGGTTACCTCCGGTATATCCGCAAACGCTTCATTATAGCGCGCCACAATTCGTTTTCTTCTTTCACTAAAACGCTCCAGCTTGTCAAGCTGGCTTATAATCAGCGCCGCCTGTATGTCCGTCATGCGATAGTTCATACCTAGCGCTACCTGCTCATAATACCACGCGCCTTCTCTTTCCTTTTCCAAAAGCGAATCATCCCTCGTTATGCCATGTGTCCGGTAGAGCAGAAGCTTTTTGTAATATTCTGCATTATTTGTCAGAACCGCCCCGCCTTCACCGCCTGTCACCGTCTTCACAGGATGGAAGCTGAAGGTTGTCAGGTCCGCAATAGAACCAATGGGCTTTCCATCATATTTTGTCCCGATGGAATGTGCCGCATCCTCAATGAGAACCGCGCCATTTTCCCGGCAAAGCTCTAACAGCGGCGCAAGCTCTGCCGCCTGCCCCGTATAGTCCACCGCCATAACAGCCTTTGTCTTTTCCGTCATTTTCTCTGCCACAGAGGCAGGGTCAATGTTGTAGGTTCTTTCATTGATATCCGCAAAAACGGGTGTCGCACCACAATACAACGCGCAGTTTGCCGAAGCGGCAAAGGTAATTGGCGTCGTAATCACCTCGTCGCCTGCCGTCACGCCAATCGCCTGGCATGCCATATGCAGCGCCGCCGTGCCGTTGCTGACTGCAACCGCGTACTTTGCCCCCGTAAGCTCACAGAGCCGCCTTTCCAGCTCCGCAATCTTGGGGCCACAGGTCAAATCTCCGTTTCGCAGTACGTCGGCGACTGCCGCAACATCTGCCTCGTCAATGTACTGATGCCCATAATATATTTTTGTGTCCCTGACGGGAGTCCCGCCTTGAATTGCCAGCTTTTCCATTTTTATACGCCTTCCTTTCCTGCCATTTGATTGCTGCCGCTTTTTCCAGCAGCTTCCTAAAAGTATAGCACACGAATTCCCTTATGTCTAATTTTCTTGTACAAGCTCTATCAGGACTTTCGCAAGCCGCTCTGCGCCCCTTCCATCCACCAGCTTTTTCTCCCGATGGCTGTATTCCTCACGCAGCGTTTTCGATTCTGCCAAAAGCCGTACATACTCTACAACCCGCTTGGGCAGTTCTTCTTTTTCCCTCAGATAGTTTCCCCCATAGCATGCCAGCTCTTTTTCTACAAAGGTTTCTACAATCTTCTACTGATTATCCACGAAGGAAAAGCACACAATCGGTACTCCCACTGCACACAACTC
>CAMWLB010000008.1 GCA_947174985.1 uncultured Lachnospiraceae bacterium
TTCTACGCCAAAGCAATCAACAGTAACACTCTTCATCACCTGGTCTTCAAGAGGCCTGTCACTGTAATCGGTAGCTGTCTCAGCAATTTTATTTACCACATCCATACCTTCTATAATTTTTCCAAAAGCGGCGTAGCTGCCGTCTAAATGAGGCGCATTTTTGTGCATGATAAAGAACTGGGAGCCTGCTGAGTCGGGAGCCATACTTCTTGCCATGGAGAGAACGCCCTCGGTGTGTTTTAAATTGTTTTCCACACCGTTGGAGGAAAATTCACCCTTAATGCTGTAGCCCGGGCCGCCGCAGCCGGTTCCTTCAGGGTCGCCGCCCTGCAGCATAAAGCCTTTGATAACACGGTGAAAAATCAGACCGTCGTAAAAATTTTTCTGAATGAGACTGATAAAATTGTTGACGGAAATCGGCGCAATGTCGGGATACAGTTCCAGTTTCATCACATCGCCGTTTTCCATGGTAATCGTCACAATAGGATTCTGAGCCATATAGTACTTCCTTTCCTGTATAAATTGATTTAATATAAAGATAGTACATCATTTCAAAGGAAAATACAAGCATGGCAGAATATAACCTAGAGGAAGTATGGATTTATAGTAGATATGGATTTGCTGCAAATTACTGTGACGAAGCAGCAGATAATGAAGAATTGACAGAGTGTGACAAGGCGTCAGAAGACAATGGTGTAACAGAGATGCAGAAATGTTTGCAAGAGGCTGGGATACGGACAGTTAGTTTAAAGAAGGCGCTTGCAGACGGTATCCTGCCAAAAGGAAATACCATTTTGGTGACGGATTGCCCGGAGATAGCAGAACATTTTGCAAAAAATAACCTGCCGGTACTGGGGATTTTGCTGCCGAAAAACGAAAATGCTCCTTTTGCAGGTGTCCGTTATTTGTCGGAGGGCTGGGGCGATATAACGCCCATTTATCTGGAGCGGGTATACAGGCGGTATCGCAGCCTCCCGTGGCAGATACTGGAAACGGAGCGCTGTATCCTTCGTGAGACTACGGAGGCGGATGTGGACGCTTTTTACCGGATATATGCGGAGCCTTCTGTTACGGCGTTTATGGAAAATCTGTTTCCGGACAGGGAGGAAGAGCTCCGTTATATGGCGGATTACCGCGAGAAGGTATATGCATTATACGGTTTTGGAATCTGGAGCGTTATATTAAAGGAGACCGGAGAAATCATCGGCAGGGCAGGACTTGACATGCGGAGAGGCTTTGTGGAGCCGGAGCTTGGATTTGTGATTGGGGTTCCGTGGCAGAGGCAGGGGCTTGCAGAAGAAGTGTGCAGAGCCATACTGCATTATGGTGAGGAGGAATTGGGATTTACCAAGGTGCAGGCGTTGACAGAGCAGGAAAATACGGCTTCGCTGGCGCTTCTAAAAAAGCTGGGATTTGTATTTGACGGAGAATATGAAGAAATGGGAAAAAAGTATCTCCGGTATCTAAAAAAATAAAAATATTTTGGTATTGACTCTCTCGCTGCGTGACGGTTTAAGCTTGAAAATGAAAGGAGGTATCGTCATGAAAACGGTAAAGGATGTGTCAAAAATGACCGGAATCAGCATAAGGACGCTGCGGTATTATGATGAAATCGGTCTGTTAAAGCCGACAAAACTGACAGATGCGGGTTACCGTTTGTATGACAGCAGGGCGTTGGAAAAGCTGCAGGAAATTATGTTTTTCAAAGAACTGGAAATCCCGTTAGAGGATATTAAAAAAATCATGGAAAATCCACTTCTGGACAAAAAGCAGATTTTGGCGGCACAGAAATCCATGCTCGAAAAGAAGCGTAACCGTCTGGATGGTATCATTGAATTGATATCCGATGTAATGGAAGGAGTGAATACCATGAGTTTTGAAGAATTTGGAGAAAATGATGTAAAAACGATTATCAGCAAGCTGCAGCAGGAGTTGTCAGAGGAAGAATTTAATCAATTCATCGGGCAGTATGGAGGCGGCAGCATCGAGGCGTATGAGAAGCAGCTAAAGCAGGGATTGAACGACGAAAAGAACAAAGCGTCCCTGTTAAAATGGTATGGCGGTAAAGAAAAGGTTGTTGAGGGATATAAGCCGGTTCCCAATATGGAGGAGTTGAGAAAGGAATTTGATGCACTCCAAAAGGATTTTTCTGCGCATAAGGAAAATGCAGGAGATGAAACGGAACATGCCATGGTGGCAAAAATGGCAGATTTGTACAGCAAGATGCTGAACATGGACAACGCAAGAAATTTTCTGCTTGACCTTGCAAAAGAATATCTGCAGAACGGAAAACTTGCAGAAGTGCAGGACAATCAGTACGGCGAAGGCACAGCAAGGTATATGGCGGAAGCCATACAGCGGTATTATGGAATCTAAAAGCAGAAGGCGCCCCGTATAAAAGGGGCGTCTTCTTATATCATATAAATTAGGGAAAGATAAAAGCAATTTTACTCTACATCCTGCAGGGCGGCAAAATCTTCTTCACCGGTGCGGACCTTAATAACTCTGTCTACGTTGTATACAAAAATCTTGCCGTCGCCGATGTGTCCCGTGTAGAGAGCAGCCTTCGCCGCATCGACAACTGCGTCAACAGGAATTTTGCTGACAACAACCTCAATTTTAACCTTGGGCAGAAGCGTGGCATCCAATTCGACACCGCGGTACATCTCGCCCGCGCCTTTCTGAACGCCGCAGCCCATTACCTGTGTCACGGTCATGCCGGTTACGCCCAAGTCGTTGAGGGCTCTCTTGACATGCTCATACCGCGCAAGCTTTGCCACAATGACAACCTTGTACATGCCGCTGGAAACAGGCGCCTGCACTACTTTTACAGCGGCGTCCTTCTGCGCCTTGGAAGCAGCGGCAAAATTCTCTTCGCCCAAATCGGTGTTTTCATTTACTTCCATTGTCATGGTGTTGGCGATATCCATAATGCTGAAGCCTGCATATGCGGAGGTCAGACCATGCTCACAGGAATCCAGTCCGACAATTTCCTCTTCCTCAGAAACGCGCAAACCGAAGATAGCCTTAATAATGAAAAATGTAATGGTAATGGTAACGGCAGTCCATGCGGCAACTGCTGCAAAGCCGAGAAGCTGCAGGCCGAGCTGTTTAAAGCCGCCGCCATAGAAAAGACCCACGACACTGTCATTGTCGGGTGCAGAGGTAGTGGCAAACAGACCCGTTGCAATCGTACCCCAAATGCCATTTAAGCAGTGAACCGCGACCGCGCCCACGGGGTCGTCAATATGTAATTTATAATCCAGCAGCCATACGCCAAATACGACAAGGAGACCGGAAACGGCACCAATAATCAGTGCGCCCGTCACGTCGGTTACATCACAGGGAGCGGTAATGGCAACCAGACCTGCCAGAGAAGCATTTAAACACATAGAAACATCAGGCTTGCCATATTTTATCCATGTGAAAATCATACATACCACGGTGGCGATGGCGGGAGCAATGGTGGTGGTTACAAACACGGAGCCGAGCTGCTCTACGCTGGTACATGCCGCGCCGTTAAAGCCATACCAGCCGAGCCATAAGATAAACACACCGAGGCAGCCGATGGTAAGGTTGTGACCGGGGAAAGCGTTTACCTTGGTAATTTTTCCGTTCTTATCCTTTGTAAATTTGCCGAGACGGGGGCCTAATATTTTAGCGCCGATTAATGCGGAAATACCGCCCACCATATGAATCGCGCAGGAACCTGCAAAGTCGTGGAAGCCGAGCTGTGCCAGCCAGCCGCCGCCCCATATCCAGTGCGCTTCAATGGGATAAATCAGTGCGGAGATCACTGCAGAGTAAACACAATAGGATAAAAATTTGGTTCTTTCTGCCATCGCGCCGGAAACAATGGTTGCGGTGGTTGCACAGAACACCAGATTGAACACAAAGTTCGACCAGTCAAAATCTGCATAGGTAGTAAAAATGTCAAATCCGGGCTTTCCGAAAAAGCCGAGAAAATCCTCACCAAGCAGCAGTCCAAAACCAATCAGGATAAAAACAACCGTACCAATACAGAAATCCATCAGGTTTTTCATCAAAATATTGCCGGCGTTTTTGGCACGCGTAAAGCCGGTTTCCACCATGGCAAATCCCGCCTGCATCCAAAATACCAGTGCGGCGCCTATCAGAAACCAGACGCCGAAAATTTCGCCGTTTACAGCACTCATCAATTCTTCTGTCATAATTTTTCCTCCTCATATTGCCGTTTATTCCGTAAAAAGGCGGTGGAAGCCTTTTTACGGAATAAAAGAAGGCGATAGTGCGGAGCCGGATTCTCCGCATTATCGCCTTTGATAATTGATTGTTTTCAATCTTCCCGTCATGTCTGCTATGCATCGCAGGCACTTTACACAAAATAAAAAGCGTTCTACTTCCACCGTAGAAACGCCTTTGTTCGTACTTCATTATACTCAGATAAAAAAATTTGTCAAACGGTTTTTTTATAAAAATTGTAAATTTCTTCTTTTTCGTCGTTGATATCCCTATAGTTCTTTGTCTCTGTCAGGGAAAAACCGGCCCGTTCAATTACCTTGCAGGAGGGTACATTTTTTGTTTGTACAGTTGCAATGATTTCAGGGTAAGGATAATTTTGTAAAAAATAATCTGCATAGGCGCGTGCAGCTTCTGCGGCATACCCTTTTCGGCGATAATTGCTCCCGATAAAATAAGTGATTCCCGTTTTATCCAAATCTTCATAGTAGGAGCAGCCAACGGAACCGATTACCTGCCCGCTTTCTTTTTCTATTATCGCATACGCCAGATATTCCTGACGCGGATTGTTTTCTTTATCCAACTGTATTGCCTCTTTAAGCCAGCTTCCCATCCATTCCTGACAGTCGGAGCAATCGCCAAATATTTCATGCAGGCTTCCGTCCGATGCCATTTTGATATATGCTGTTTCATCCTCCGGCAGCAGGCTTCGGATAATAAGCCGTTTGGTTTCCAGTCTCATGCTGTTGTCCTTTCCGGTATAGTGCGTTTTTCCTTTGCATTGGTATAACACAGCCAGTATAGCATAAAACGGTGGGGAAAAGTAGCGGAAACTGACTGAAAGTATGGAAAAGATAAGAGAGATTTGATGGATTGTGCAAGAGCAATATGGTATACTAAAAATATTCATGATACATAAAACAGGATTGCAGATATATATGACAAAACAGGAGGGTTCTATATGAATTACGCAGGACATGAACACTATACAGCGGCGGAAAATCGCTATGAAACAATGAAATACAACCGCTGCGGCAGGAGCGGTCTGAAGCTGCCGGCGGTTTCCCTGGGACTGTGGCACAATTTCGGAAGCAATGCAGATTTTGACAATATGACTGCCATGTGTCACACTGCCTTTGACAATGGTATTACGCATTTTGATTTGGCTAACAATTACGGTCCCATAGCGGGGGCGGCAGAGGAGAATTTCGGAAGAATTTTGAAGAAAGGGATGGGGCAGTATCGGGACGAGATGGTGATTTCCACCAAAGCCGGCTATGATATGTGGCAGGGACCTTATGGGAATTTTGGAAGCAAAAAATATCTTGTTGCAAGCCTGGACCAAAGCCTTAGAAGGATGGGGTTAGAATACGTGGATATCTTTTATCACCACAGACCGGACCCTGAAACGCCCTTGGAAGAAACCATGTTGGCGCTGGACGGTATTGTGAGAAGCGGTAAGGCGCTCTATGTCGGGATATCCAATTATAACAAGGAGCAGACAGAAGAAGCGGCAAAGATTTTAAAGGAGCTTAGGACGCCCTTTATCATCAACCAGCGCAGATACTCCATGCTGGACCGCAGTATTGAAAAGGACGGACTGAAATCCTATGCGGCAAAGAACGGCATTGGCATTATCGCGTTCTGTCCGTTGGAGCAGGGGCTTCTCACAGACAAGTACCTGCACGGAATCCCTAATGACAGCCGTGTCAGAACGGACGGCAGATTTTTACAGGAGAGTGCGATAACAGAAGAAAAAATAAAGCAGATACAGGCGTTGCATGATTTGGCGGCGGCGAGAGGAGAAACGTTGGCGCAGATGGCGCTGTCGTGGATTTTACGGGATGGCGAGGTTACGAGCGTGCTGATTGGCGCGTCCCGCCCTTCCCAGATAGTGGACAATGTAGGCATTGTAAAAGGCGCGGGATTTACCGAGGAAGAACTGCGTGAAATCGACAGAATTACGATAGGCGCATAACAAAGGAGAAGGTCATGGAAAGATGTGGTTGGTGTCTTGACGGCGGGATTTTGCAAAAATATCATGATGAGGAATGGGGCAATCCGCTGCATGACGATAAAAAGCATTTTGAATATTTACTGATGGAAGCCATGCAATGCGGTCTGAACTGGACGATGATGCTGAAAAAACGGGAAGTATTCAGAAAATGTTTTGAGGCGTTTGACTATCAGCGCATTGCCGATTATACCGAGAAAGACATTGAAAGAATCATGAACACGGAGGGCATGATAAAATCAAGAGGAAAGATTTCCGCCATCATCAGCAATGCAAAATGTTTTCTGAAGGTGATAGAAGAATTCGGGAGCTTTGACCATTATATATGGTCTTTTTCGGATTATCATACGTTTGTCTATGCCAAACACCAGCAGGGACAAGGGGAGGTACGAAATGAACTGTCAGACCGTTTGAGCCGCGACATGAAAAAGCGGGGCTTTAAATATCTGGGTTCCATTACGATATTTTCCCACCTGCAGGCGTGTGGAATCATCAATGACCATGCATGTAACTGTTTCAAATATGAGAAATTGATAAAGGACGGGAATGTCAAATATATTTATGAGTGAATCGGCTAATAAAAATAGAATCCTCAAATTGGACTGTTTATCGGAAACAGTTCAGTTTGAAGTAAAAAGATTAAACGAAGCAGATGCAGACAAAATTCTGCATTTGTGCAAGGGAAATCCATTGTTTTATGAATACCATCCGCCGTTTGCCACAAAGGAAAGCATATTAGAGGATATGTCTGCCCTGCCGCCGCACAAAACATACCGGGATAAATATTATGTGGGATTTTACGAGGGAGATTTGCTGGTGGCAGTATTGGATTTGATTCTGGACTATCCGCAGGAAGGAACTGCATATATCGGTTTTTTCATGGTGGATGCCTCCTGCCAAAGACAAGGACTTGGGAGCGGTATTGTACAGGGAATAGCAGGCTCTTTAAAAGAAATCGGATTTGCAAAAATAAGGCTTGCCATAGACGAAGGGAATCCGCAGAGCGAAGCCTTTTGGACAAAGAATGGTTTTTTAAAAACGGGCGAGAGACATCCCAATGATTTTTCGGCATATCTGCCGATGGAGCGGGAACTGTAGGGGTGGTTTGAGTCTGCCAAAGCACTAGGAGGGGTACAAAGGAATATGTTATTACAATTTAAAAATTTAACAATCAGAAATGCCGATACTGACGATGCCAGGCAGTTGGCAAAATGGTGGAATGACGGGGCAATTATGGCGCATGCCGGATTTCCAAATGGAACAGGAGAGACTGCCCAAGAGATTGCGGAAAAGCTGCAAAATGATACGGACGAAACAGGTAGGCGGTTAATCATTGAAGTGGACAAAGTCCCTGTTGGGGAAATGAATTATCGTAACTGCGAGAAAAATACTGCTGAAATCGGCATTAAGATTTGTGACTTTTCACTGCATGATAAAGGGCTGGGAAAAGTGCTGCTTAGTATGCTGATTGCCTCCTTGTTTGACGATTTGGGTTACCGGAAAATTATACTGGATACGAATCTTAACAATGCGAGAGCGCAGCATGTTTACGAAAAATTGGGGTTCAGAAAGTTGCGGGTTTTGGAAAATTCGTGGAAAAATCAGCTTGGGGAATGGCAGTCATCTGTCGATTATGAAATGTATCGGGAGGATTTCGTAAATTTTGCAAAATAAGCAGGAGGCATAATCCCAAGATGTGAATTCTGCTTTTGTCGTATAAATTTCCATAGTGCTTAATTTTGCGCAATATGTTATACTAAATGCGTTATGCGGCGTGCCATTCCATGACAGAAAAGATACAGTAGGACGGTTGGTAAACAAAAGTCCGTTTTAATGTACATAAAATCATGGTATACTCGGATTAACAACTGACGAAGGAGGATAAGTGTTATGGTTGAAAATAAAATACCCAATTACAAAACTTCCTCCATCAATAATCGAAGATATCTGGGCAATAAATATAAATTGCTGGATTTTATCAAGGGCGTTGTTGCTGACGAATGTGAGGGTGTCCGGACGATAGCGGATATTTTTGCCGGAACGGGTGCTGTCTCCTCGGCGTTTTCCGACAGGCAGCTTATCACAAATGATATTATGTACAGCAATTATATCTGCAATTTTGCGTGGTTTGGGGCGCAGCAATACAATCCGCAGACCATTATCGATTATGTGGTAAAGTACAACGCAGCGGCTCCGAAAAGAGAGAATTACATGTCAAAAAATTTTGCCGATACCTTTTTCAGCCGTGCGGACTGCATTAAAATCGGATACATACGAAACGACATTGAAAACAGCTTTAAGGCAGGAACCATCAACGAGAGGGAGCGGGCGATTCTGATTATGTCCCTGCTCTATGCGATGGATAAGATTGCAAATACCTGCGGGCATTATGACGCTTACATACAGGGCGCCGCGTTTGAAAAGCCGCTGGAGCTGTACGTTCCGCAGGCATCTAACGACAACAATGCCCATAATATATGCTACAATATGGATGCCAATCGGCTTGTGAAAAAGATTACGGCGGATTTGGTATATATTGACCCGCCCTACAATTCGCGCCAGTACTGCGACGCTTATCATGTGCTTGAAAATGTGGCACGGTGGAGTAAGCCCAAGGTGTATGGTGTGGCAAGGAAGATGGATCGCACCAGGCTGAAAAGCGATTATTGTACCATCAAGGCGGCGGAAGCCTTTGAGGATTTGGTTTTGCACATAAACAGCCGGTATATTCTGCTGTCCTACAACAATATGGCGGACAAAGGAAACGACAGGTCCAATGCCAAGATATCGGACGAAGATATTATGTGGATTTTAGGGAATAAAGGCGAAGTTAAGGTTTTTTCTGAAAGTTACAAGGCGTTTTCCACGGGAAAAACCAATCTGCCCGAAAACGAAGAAAGGTTATTTTTGTGTATTTGCCATGACGAAAAATGAAAAATGGATACAGTCGCCTTTGAATTATACGGGCGGAAAATATAAATTGCTGCCGCAGATTATGCCCTATTTTCCCAAGGAAATAAACACCTTTGTCGATTTGTTCTGCGGCGGGGGAAATGTGGGAATCAATGTGGACTGCAGGCAGCTTGTGCTGAATGATTTGGACGAGCATATTTTTTACTTGTTCGATACCTTCAAAAAACTGGACAAGGAAGTTATCTTTGAAACCATTCACCGTACCATTGCAAAGTACGGGCTTTCTGACAGCACCTTACATGGTTATGAGTTCTATGGCTGTAATGGTTCCGACGGTCTGGGCAAGTATAATAAGGAGCCGTTTTTAGCGCTGCGCCAGAATTTCAATGAAGAAAAAAACAGGGATGCTTCCTACTATCTTCTTCTCTATACGCTCATTATTTTTTCCTTTAATAATCAGATTCGTTTTAATGGGGAAGGCAAATTTAATCTGCCTGTGGGAAAAAGAGATTTCAATGCAAAAATGCAGCGAAAGCTGTCGGATTTTATCGACAGATTAAAATCCGTAAACTGCTCTTTTAGCCGCGTGGATTTCCGGAATTTTGACATTTCCACGCTGACAGAGGGGGATTTTGTGTACATGGACCCGCCGTACCTGATAACCTGTGCCACCTACAATGAAAAGGATGGCTGGAATGAGACGGCGGAGCGGGATTTGCTGCATTTCATTGACGGTCTTCACAGCCGCGGAATACGTTTTGCCCTGTCCAATGTCCTGCGAAGCAAGGGGAAGGAAAATCGGATTTTGCTGGAATGGGCAGAGGCAAATGCAGACAGGTATTATGTGAAACGGCTGGATTATGACTACGCAAATTCCAATTATCATACGAAAGACCGCAATAAAAACAGCGAAGAGGTATTGATTGTGAATTATTATGGGAGGAAGGCATATGGATTTACTTTGGAGCGCATCGACCACGATGCGGAATCCGGAAAGGACGTATCTGTTTTTAAAGACTGTAGGTGAAATAGAAGACCGTATCTGGGACAACGAAACGCAGATAGTGTATCAAAGTCTGCTGATAAAGAATCGCTACTATAAACCGACGAAGAAGAATTTAAGCCAGAAGCAGATAGATATTTTAGAGGATTTGCATTATGAGATGTCCTATGAGGAGGCGCGGGACATTTTCGACAGCAAAAAATATGTGGACGCACCCATGCGGGGGCGAACTTCCTTTGACCCCATTGAAAAGCTGGGGCTGGTCTCACTGGAATACGACAAAAAGGTGCACGAAAACCGTGTCAAAATCACGGAACTTGGCAGGCAGTTTCTGGAAAATAAGGTCGCGTTGGAGGATGTGGTGTTTTCCAATCTGCTTAAATTCCAGTATCCCAATCCGTTAAGCCGTGATTGCAAGAACTACAATACAAAGCCCTTTATCAATACGCTGCGTCTGATTAAGAAAGTGAATGAGCTTTGCCTTTCGCGTGGCGAAAAAGCAAAAGGCGTTTCCAAAGATGAATTTGGCATTTTTGTGTTGTCGATTAAAAATTACAAGGAAGTGGATGCGAAGGCGGAAAAGCTTTTGGAATACAGAGACGCCATGCGGGAGTGCAAAACAGAGGAAGAGAAGGAAGCGTTCCGCACTGGCTTTGTGGAGGACTATCTTGCCGGCTTTGCGGACCCTGTAAACAATACGCGGGAGTATGCGGACAATATTATCCGCTATCTGCGCCTGACGAAATACATTTATATCCGCGGCGGTGGATATTATGTGGACTTAGAGCCTCGCAGAAAGGTTGAAATAGATGCATTGCTGGAGAGTGACGACGGCTCTGCAAAGGCATTTACGTCTGAGGCATATAAGCGGTACATATCTGACTATAATGCGTATGTCCTGCCCTTTGAAACCATGGAAAAGTTGTCGGAGATTGCACAGGGTATCGTTAAGGAAATTCATGTGCTTGAGAAGCAGCTTGGAAGGAACGGGACGGTCTATGCGCTGGCTGACAATGCGGAAAACCTGAAGCCGCAGATTACATTTTTAAGAGCAGAAAGAGCGAATCTGCAGAGTCTGAAGCTGAAGGCTGATTATCAGGAAATCAGCCGGATAGACGAAGCGGTAGAGGCATTAAGAAATATTCGCAGCCTGCATATGAAGCCGTCCATCGCATTGGAAAAATGGGTCAGCATTGCGATGCATATTATCAACGACGCCTTGCTGATAAAGCCCAATGCGCCGATGGGTGACGACAATGAACCCACCTATACTGCGCCACCGGGTGTGGCAGATATTGAGTGCCTTTATGAAGGCTTCGGACTTGTCTGCGAGGTAACCATGCTGACGGGGCGTGAACAGTGGTTTAATGAAGGTCAGCCGGTGATGCGCCACCTGCGGGATTTTGAAGATGCTCATTTGGAACAGCCTAACTATTGTATTTTTGTGGCTCCGTCACTTCATGCAGACACTCTGAACACCTTCTGGACAGCAGTGAAATATGAATATCAGGGGAAAAAGCAAAAGATTGTTCCGCTTACGATTGCTCAATTAGTCAGTATTCTGCAGGGAATCCGGGAAGGAAAAGCGCTTCATAAAAAGATAACCAAAGACGATATGGTATCGCTGTATGAGGCGTGTACAGCCATCAGTGAAGTTCCCGATTCTACCAAGTGGAATTCCTACATTACGAAAAAGATAGAAGAGTGGAAGAGTTGTTGTGTTTTGGAAAATTAGCATAAAGCGGCGGGCGTACCTTACTTGCATGGCACGCCAGCCATATTTATCCGGCGATACAATCCATTAATAGAAGATTCGTGCAATCGGGGAATCAGCTGATAATATCAGGGTCTTGTTATCTCCGGTCATGGAAACCTTGATGGCGTCCAGACTCCGTACAAAGGTGTAAAATTCTGTGCGGGAGGGGTCTGCGTATGCTTCGGAAAGAATCCGCATGTACTCTGCCTCGCCTTCTGCAATCAAAATCTCCGCCTGCTTTTCTGCCTCGGAAATCATGATTGTTACTTCCCTGTCTGTGTTGTTGCGTATTATCTGCGCTTCTGAATTACCCTCTGCCGTGTAGGTGGCGGCGATATTGTCGCGCTCGGAAATCATACGTTCATAAACGGCAGCTTTGTTGTCGCTGGGCAAATCCAAATGCTTGGTTTCAAATGCCAGAAGTTCAATGCCATACTGGTCTAAGGCATTGCCGATATTAGCCAGAACTGCGGCAGAAAGCTCGCCGTCACGACCGCTGATGACATCTTCCTGCGTCATGCTGCCGATTACATTTTTAGTGGAATTGTATACTATGGTGTCCAGACGGCTCTCCGCATTGGATATGGAAGAGTTCAGCGTCTGAGCAAACTTCAACGGGTCAGTAATATGCCACAGGATATAGCTGTCGGTTATCATGGTTTTTTTATCGCTGGTGATAACGTCGGAGGAAGCAAGGTCGTACAGAAGCGTCTGCTTGGGCAGCTTATCCACCGTCTGCACGAACGGCAGCTTAAAGCTTACGCCGGCTTCTGTTACAACGTGGTCTACCTTACCGAACTGGCGAATCAGGCTGTATTCATCTTCCTGTGTAATGACAAAACAGGAGGAGCCGATGATGAGTAAAAGAAAAATAATGGCAATCAATGCAACTCTCTTAAATGTTTTCATAAAATTCCTTTCTAATCGATTTCGTCTGTGGTAGATGTATTGTCTGCGCTGTTAAAGTCCGCAAAGGATTCGAGAGGGTAAAAGGTCTGTACATTGCCGTTCGGACTCTCGATGATTACCTTCAACTCAGGAAGAATTTCTTCCATGGCTTCAAAAAACATACGCTGGCGGGTGACTTCCGGATTTTTGATGTATTCCTCATACATAGCGTTGAAACGTGCCACCTGTGCAGTCGCTTCGTTGATACGAGCGGTCTTTTCTGCTTCGGCGCTCTGTATGATGGCGTCTGCCCTTGCCTCTGCGGAAGGAATCTGCTCGTTGCGGTATTTGTTGGCATTGTTTAATGCAGTTTCCTTGCCCTGCTTTGCGGTTTCGACAGCCTTGAAGGCTTCCATAACCTCCGCGGTGGGCGGCTCAGAATCCTGAATGGTGATGTTGACAAGCTGTATGCCCAAATCCTGCTCCTCCAACCGCTGCATAATCATTTCCTTGATGGCTGCCTGTATTTCATTTTTGCCGGTGGTCAGCACATCGTCCACGGGATAGCTGCCGATAACAGTACGGATACAGCTCATGCTGATATTTTTCAGAATGTTGACCGGCTCGCTGGAAGCGAACACAGCCTTGACAGGGTCGGAAAAACGGTACTCCACAAAGAAGTCCACATTGACAAAATTGTAATCTGAGGTAATCATCAGCGACTCGTCTTCGTTGGAAATATTGGAGGATGAGTCATAGCCGATAGAAAAGCCCTGAATCGTGGTATTGACCTTTCTGACCTCCTGGATAAAAGGTATTTTAAAGTGTAACCCGGGCTCCGTTACTGGCGAAGCCTGACCAAAGGTAATCAGCACCGCCTGTTCCTGCTCTCCAATCTGGTAGGTGGAGTTAAAGACAAGTATCAGCAGAACAATAATGACAGCCGCAATACCGCATATTTTTCCCCATGCAGGCTCAGAACTGCCTTTGCCGTCGGCGCCAACCGTCTCAAAGCCGTTACGTCTGTTGCGAAAAGATTCTTTCATCATATGAAATCAAGTCTCCTATCTGCGCGTCTGCGCAAAATCTTAGCTTATCCGCTGCGTTCAGAGGGGATAAAGCCTTTTTGCTTATGATTTTATCATACACGCAATCATATTGTTTCACAATATCAGAAAGATAATGATTCCCTAAAAGTTTTCTAAACTTTTAAAGCTGTCTGCACGTTAAAAGAGAGTATCGTGCGGGTAAAAATTCAAATGACATTTGAGGAAGGATGTAGTACAATTATTACCATAGCATAGGTCTTTATTTGGATTTTGAAAAGGAGTTAAAAGGTGAAAATTTACAGTTGTTTTCCGGATGGTAAGGCGAAGGCGCTTACCATGAGCTATGACGATGGCAAGCATGCAGATGAAAGGCTTGTCGCCATTTTTAACAAATATGGTATCAAGGGTACATTTAACTTGAACTATGGACTGATGGAAAGACCTGAGAGGATAGAGAAAGACAAAATCAAGGCGTTGTATGATGGGCATGAGATTGCCACGCATACGATGACGCATCCTACGCTGGCACGCTGTCCGATGACGGAGCTGGCAAAAGAAATTCTGGCTGACAGGGAGGGTTTGGAGAGTATTACGGGTTGTCCGGTGCGCGGACATGCTTATCCGAACGGTTCTTACAATGAAGAAATCAAGCAGCTTTTTAAAAGCCTTGGGATTGCGTATGCGAGAACGGCATGTTTTGAGAGCGGGAGCTTTGAACTGCCGGCTGACCCCATGGAATGGAATGGCACTTGCCATCACAAGCGCCATCTGATGGAATATGCGCGGGAATTTGCGGATTTTAAAAAGCCGCAGTACTTAAAGTGCATGTATGTGTGGGGACACAGCTATGAATTTGACAATGATGACAACTGGGAGCTGATAGAGGAGTTCTGCGCTTTTATGGGCAGCAGGGACGATATTTGGTATGCGACCAATATTGAAATCATCGATTATATGAAGGTATGCAGGGAGCTGCAGTTTGGCGCGGCGGGAGATTTTGTGTACAATCCTTCGGCGGCGGATGCATGGATAACGGTGGATGAAAAAATAATGCGAATCGGCGGCGGTTCGCTTGTAAGATTTAAGGAAGAAGGAGGTATACAATGAATAAATACGTATTGGCTTTGGATCAGGGGACGACAAGTTCCCGCTGTATTCTGTTTGACAAGAAAGGAAAAATCTGCTCCATGGCGCAGAAGGAGTTTGAACAGATTTACCCGCAGCCGGGCTGGGTGGAGCACAATCCCATGGAGATATGGTCCTCGCAGCTTGCCGTAGCGATTGAAGCGATGGCGATGGTAAATGCAAAGCCGGAGGATATCAGCGGCATCGGTATCACCAACCAGCGTGAAACCACGATTGTATGGGACAAAGAGACGGGACAGCCTGTCTATAATGCGATTGTGTGGCAGTGCAGGCGGACGGCGGATATGATAGATGCCTTGACGACGGCAGGCTTTGGCGAGACGATAAAGGAAAAGACGGGACTGATACCGGATGCCTATTTCAGCGCTTCCAAAATTGCATGGATACTGGAAAATGTAGAGGGCGCAAGAGAAAAGGCGGAAGAAGGAAAGCTGCTTTTCGGTACGGTGGATACCTGGCTGATATGGCATTTGACAAAGGGAGCAGTGCATGTGACGGACTACACCAATGCTTCCCGAACCATGCTGTTTGACATTCACAATTTGTGCTGGGACAAGGAGATACTGGACTATTTTAAGATACCGGAGAGTATGCTTCCGGCTGTGAAGCCTTCCAGCTATATATACGGATACACGGATACCTCGGTGCTTGGCGGAGAAATTCCCATTGCAGGCGCAGCGGGAGATCAGCAGGCGGCGCTTTTCGGTCAGTGCTGTTTTGAGCCCGGTGAGGTAAAAAATACATATGGAACAGGCTGCTTTTTGCTGATGAATACCGGAGAAAAGGCGATTCAGTCAAAGAGTGGGCTTTTGACGACCATTGCCGCAAGCACGGACGAGCAGGTGGAGTATGCGCTGGAGGGCAGTGTGTTCGTGGCGGGAGCGGCAATCCAGTGGCTTAGGGACGGTATGCGTATGATTAAAAGTGCGCCCCAGTCCGAGGAGTATGCATCTGCTGCGGAGGAAACGGGAGGCGTCTATGTGGTGCCGGCTTTTGCCGGTCTGGGTGCGCCCTATTGGAACCCGTATGCGCGGGGAACGATAGTAGGACTGACGCGGGGCTGCACAAAGGAGCATTTTATCAGGGCGACACTGGAGTCCATTGCCTATCAGACGGTGGATGTGTTAGAGGCGATGGAAAAGGATTCCGGAATCGATTTAAAGAGCCTTAAGGTGGACGGCGGCGCCAGTGCCAACAATTTCCTTATGCAGTTTGAAGCGGATATTCTGGACACGGAGGTGCGCCGGCCGGAGTGCATCGAGACGACTGCTTTAGGAGCGGCATACCTGGCGGGGCTTGCCACGGGCTATTTTAAGGACAGGGCGGAAATCCGTGAGAACTGGCAGCTTGGAAGAAGCTTTGTCTCAGGCATGGAACAGGAAAAGAGAAAGACTCTTTTAAAAGGCTGGAAAAAAACAGTGAAATGTGCGTTGGTATGGGCGGAAGAGGAGTAGGAAAACGGACTTGACTTTCTGTGGTGATAATGATACCATGTATCAAAACGATATATCAATTTGATACATGGAGGATTTATGAAAAGACAACAGATAAGAAGAATGGTTTTGTTTATTTCCTTTATGCTGTTTCCTGTAACAATGTGGTATTTTTCCCCCTATCTGATTATTGTGGCAATGGCGCAGCATGTTTTAAATGGCAGCTTCTGGGTGTTTCTGGCAATGCTGGTATTGTCCATGTTTTGCGGGAGAGCGTTTTGCGGCTGGCTGTGTCCTTCCGGCGGATTACAGGAATGTTCTGCTTACATCAGGGAAACGCCGGCAAAGCAGGGCTGGCGCAATTACATCAAATATGGAATCTGGTCTGTCTGGATGCTGGCGGTTATTGTTACATTTATTTTAGGGAAAAATGGTGTGACGGTGAACTTCTTTTTCATGACAGACCATGGAATTTCCGTTACGGAAATTTATAACTATGTGATTTATTATGGCGTGCTGTTTTTATTGTTTCTGCCGACGGTTATTCATGGGAAGCGGGCGGCATGCCATTACCTTTGCTGGATGGCGCCGTTCATGGTTATCGGCGGTTTTATCGGGAGAAAGCTGCATTTGCCACAGCTGCATATCGAGGCTGACAGGGAAGCCTGCATTTCCTGCAGACAGTGCAATAAAGCCTGTCCCATGGGACTTAAGGTAGAAGAACTGGTAAAACAGGAGAAAAATGCCTCCTGTTCGGAATGCATCCAATGCGGCGCATGCATCGATAATTGTCCAAGACATGTATTAAAGTATGCAATGAGAAGGAGACAGTGATAATGAAAAAAAGAGTGGTTGTCTATTATTCTTTTGAGGGGAATACCAAAAAGGCGGCGGAGCAGCTTGCAGAAAAGCTGGGGGCAGATATAGTGGAACTGCGGACTGTAGAGGAAATTCCACGAAAAGGCTTCGGAAAGTTTTTTGTAGGAGGGGGACTGGCGCTTTTTAAAAAATGTCCGCCGCTTCAGGACATAAAGAGCGATATGGATAAGTATGAAGAAATTATATTGGGAACGCCCATATGGGCGGGAAAATGTACGCCTGCCATCAACAGCTTTTTGAAAGCGTACCCTGTAGGGGAAAAAGTGGTTGCTGTTTTTACCTGCAGCGGCGGAGGAGGCAACAAAGGCTGCATGAAGGATTTGTCCCGAAGGCTTTCCGCACTCAAGTATTCGACGGCGCTGACCGACAGCAGGAATCAGGCTTCCAAAGATAACGAGTTGCATATACAGAAACTTGCAGAGGATATTATGCATGGCGAATGAGCGGAAAATCGATATGGTCATACTCGGTCTTTTAAGTCATGAACCGCTGACCGGATATGACATCAAAAAAAGAATCGACGGGGCAATCCGATTTTTCTGGAAGGGCAGCTTTGGCAGTATCTACCCTGCACTCAACGCGATGGAAAAGGACGGATTGGTGACAAAAGAGAACAGTTCTGAAAGCGGCAGGGAAAAAATTGTCTATGCAATCACACCTTCCGGCACGGCGGCGCTGACGGCGTGGCTTAAGGATTCGCAGGCGAAGAATGAATTGAAGTACGAAACGCTTCTAAAGCTCTTTTTTGGCGGCGCTGTTGATAAGCAGGCTACTGTTCATACAATCGAGATGTTTGAGCAGAATGTGCGGCAGGAACTGGAGCTCTTGAAGCGCTATGAGCAGAATTTGTCAAGGGTACTGGAGCAGCAGGATCATGTCTACTATTATCTCACCGTGACCTTTGGCATAGAGACTTATGAGGGATATTTGCGATGGTGCGAGAAGGCGAAGGGGATGCTGTTAGGGAATTCACCCTAACAGCCACGCCAGTACCAGACAGACAATGAGAGTTATCAGCCCGCTGCCAACAGCCAATAAAAATTGTTGGTAGGGGCGCTTTCCTATCTCCTGCTGTTGGGTGAGTTCATCCAGCCGTTTACCCTCCGAAAATGCCACGATTTCTTTATAGGTATGAATATGATTATCCTTTTTTATCCGCTCTACTTTAATGCAGAAAAACATTGTGATTCCGAACAATATGCCCCATGGAATAATGGCGTAAACATGCAGCCATAGTGCAAGTGGTACAGCGGACACCATTGTCGCTGCCAAAAGAATGCCAAAAACGGCGCCGTAATAGTTTAGCTTTTTCATTTCTGTTTCTTTGATTTCTTCTTTCATGATTTCAACATCTCCTTTTATAAGTTGGTCAAGAGATACGTTGAATAACGTGCTGAGAAGCAGCAGGCTGTGAATGTCAGGATAATTTTTCTCGGTTTCCCAGTTTGAAATAGTTTGTCTTGACACATAAATTTTTTCTGCCAGTTCTTCTTGGGAAAGTTTCATATCATTTCTATATTTCTTGATTTGCGCGCTTACTTCCAATTTGTACACCTCCTTTTGCCTGAATTGGTATCCTTGAACCACCGTAAGCATATCATACGGTGGGCAGAGATGCCGCCAAATGCGTTTGACATTGCCCTGAAAATATGTGTCAAAGGTATTTTGCATAGATTATTTTATCTATATATAGTACAATGGGCGGCTCTGAAAGTCGATGAGTAATTTTTTATTTGACAATATCATTTGCATGGCATATAATAAAACACGCGTTGCAAAACGATTGTTTCAAGTAATTTACACGTGTAAACAACAGAAATGAGAGGTGAAAGATGCCGCCAAAAGCAAAATTTACAAAAGAAGAGATTATTGCCGCAGCGCTTCAGATTGTGCGGGAGAGTGGCTTGGAAGCCGTCACGGCGCGGGAACTGGGGGCAAGACTCGGAAGTTCTGCAAGACCTATTTTTACGGTATTTGACAATATGGAAGAGGTGCTTGCAGGTGTTGAGGATATGGCGAGAGAGATTTACCGGCAGTATGTAGAGAGGGGACTGACGCAGACACCTGCTTTCCGCGGCGTCGGGCTGGAATATATACAGTTTGCGATACAGGAGCCCAAGCTGTTTCAGCTTTTGTTTATGAGCGAGAAGAGCGGGGAGAATGACGTTGCCCATGTTCTGGCGCTGATTGACCGGAATTATGAGGTAATTTTGAAATCCGTGCAGGATTTGTATGGGTTTGACAGGGAAAATGCAGACAAGCTTTACCGCCATCTCTGGATATATTCCCATGGGATTGCGACATTGTGTGCAACAAAGGTATGCAGCTTTACCCCGCAGGACATCGGCGGAATGTTGACAGAGGTCTTTACGGGACTGTTTATAAAGATGAAAAAGGAGGAACAAAATGATTCGAGTAAATAATATTACAAAATCCTTTGGAAATGAGGAGAATAAGACTGAGGTGCTGAAGGGTATTTCCCTGACGGTGGCGGACGAGGATTTTGTCGTGATTTTAGGGGCTTCCGGTTCGGGAAAATCCACGCTGTTAAATGTGATGTCAGGGCTGGAAAAACCTGATACAGGTGAGGTTTTGTATGATGATAAAGATATCACGAAGCTTTCCGATGCGGGTCTGACAGAATTCAGAAAAGAAACGGTTGGTTTTATTTTTCAGCAATACTATCTGCTGCCGCATTTGAATGTGGACAAAAATGTGAAACTGGGGGCAGAGCTTATTGGCAGCAGGGACTATAAAAAAATGCTGGATGCAGTCGGGCTTGGCGAAAAACTGCACAAGTACCCTCACGAGTTAAGCGGCGGTGAGCAGCAACGGGTTTCGGTTGCAAGGGCGCTTGCAAAGAAGCCTAAGGTGCTGTTTCTGGATGAGCCGACGGGCGCTTTGGATGAGGCAACAGGGCGGATGGTGCTGGATTACATAAGCAGTCTTCAGAAAGAGTATCATTTTACGATTGTCTGTGTGACGCACAATCTGAACATCGCGGAGATGGCGGGCACAGTCATCAGAATGAACAGCGGCAAGGTGATAGAAACTTATGAAAATAAACAGCGGAAAACAGCATATGAGATTGGCTGGTAAAGGAGGACATTATGGTAATCAGTCTGAAAGACAGTCTTAAATTATTGGGAATTTTTATTATGTCCTGCTGCGCGGTTACAGTCTGTGCAATGTTCCTCAATTATAACATGGACCTTGCGGAATTAGAGCCGCAAATCAGCGACGGCATGGTTCGCGTGTTTTACGATGCGCAGGTTATGACAGGTAAGGTGGTAATCGCCGTCTGCGGCGGCTGCCTGTTGGTTACGACAGTTATTTTGCTGTTTTTTTACATCAGAAATTACATTAATACCCACAAAAAGGAGCTTGGTATTTTAAAAGCACTGGGGTATTCCAATTTTAAAATTGCAGGCAGTTTCTGGGTATTTGGACTCAGCGTTCTTGTCGGTACGGCTGCAGGGTATGGAATTGCTCTTACACTGATGCCGGGGTTTTACCGTGTGCAGAACAAAGAAAAAATACTGCCAGAGTTTTCCATACATTTTCACCCGCTTCCGGCATTGTGCCTGACTGTGCTTCCGGCGGCTCTGTTTGCCTTGCTTTCGGTTCTCTATAGTTACCGAAAACTAAAAACACCGGTTTTGGAATTGTTACGGGAAAAGACTACGGTGAGGGTGCGAAAGAAGAGAGAAGGGAAAAAGGCAGGAAAAGAATTGCCTGCCCAAAAAGAACTGCCATTTTTGAGTGAATTGAAAAGAAGCACGCTTGGTGCAAGCCCGGCGCTTGTATTCTTCATTGGGTTTGCGGCTTTCTGTTATTCTTCCATGATGCAGATGGCTTTCAGCATGGATGATCTTGCCAGTGTATTTATGGCAGCCATGATGATTATCATAGGGATTGTGCTGGCATGTACATCGCTGTTTCTGGCAATCACGTCGGTGGTAAACGGAAACAAAAAAACGATAGCCATGCTGCGGGTGTTCGGGTATTCCGAAAAAGCGTGCAGCAGCAGTATTTTAGGAGGGTACAGGCCCGTCGCATATATTGGTTTTGTAATCGGAACCATATATCAGTATATGCTCCTGAAAATCATGGTAACAATAGTATTTGCGGACGTGGACATAGTGCCGGAATACCATTTTGATTTTAAGGCATTTGGGATTGTACTGGTTTCTTTTGCTATACTGTATGAGCTGGTGATGTGGCGCTATACGGAAAAATTAAAAAAGGTTTCGATAAAGGAAGTTATGCTGGAGTCATAACAGGATTAATAGAAAACAAATCCGGCAATCAGAATCACGGACAGCGCAATGCGGATGCAGTGGTGCTGCCAATGGAAACTGCCGCTTTTTACACCATTACAGATGGCGGCGCAGCAGATTAGGGCGCAGCCCGCAAGGGCGGCGGACCAGTCTGCTGCAAAGGATAATATGTTTAAGACGACAGCGGCGAGCAGCACGAGGCTTCCGGCAGCCATACAGATGTGGGAAGCACTGTGCTCTTTCTGCTTTATGGCGGCGATGGCTGCAATTAAGGACAAGATTCCAAATAAAATACTGACAATGTCTAAAACAATTCTCATAATAAAAATCCTTTCTATAATGACAGTGTGCTGTAGTGTACACTTATCTTTCCGTCAAAATAGTCAATACCGGAATTATACCAATGTCATTTAGTTTATAAGAATTTTGTTAAGATAAGGGAACAACGCAAACAACTCACCCATATTGTCTCATTTTACACCCTTTTGTCCGTTTAGTTAAGGTACTAAATATGTAATATTCAAAAATTATCACAGGGAGCAACAGCTTTCCAGACTAAAGATTTTCTGTTTTTTAATTTAAATATATTGTAATTTAGAAAACTTAAATGGATGCAGAACATTATTTATATGGCGTATATAAAATCACTTTTATCGTCTATTTAATAAAAATGCCATGTGCAACACCTCCTGTATGTATATATAGTATTGCATATGCGCCAATATTTCAGCATTGCACAAGGCATTGCAATATAAAGGGCAATATGATATAGTTCCATACGGGCAGGCAATCATCACAGAAACGGGGGAAAATACTGAACTATGGGAAAACACAGATGAAGAACTCAGAAACGCCATAAACGTGTTACAGCTGCTCATGGCAGAACTTGCAGCTAACGGCGATGGGGGCTGTTGCAAAAGTAGATAAATAATCTACCGGAGCAATGGCTCCCTTTCAAATTATACAGGTTTTCCTATTCCTCCGTCTCGATTCCCAGCAAAAGTTTGCTGCATCCCAACCTTTTTTACATGAAAATCGTCTATATATTGAGCAAGCTGTTTTGGAAGGCTTTCCGTCGTCGATCAGGCTGCGGTTAAAATGCCAAAATTTGCTTGCATTCGGGAAATAATATCAAGGAGGATCATATGACAGACTACCAAAACGTCGTGCCCAAAGCACAAGGCGGCGACCCAAAAGCTCTCGACGAACTATACAAGAGTACAAGCCGGGCGGTTTACTTCACATGCCGTAGTCTTCTGAAAAACGAACAGGACGCAGAGGATTTAATGCAGAACACCTACATCACCGCATTCAAGAAGCTTAAGACGCTGGAACAGCCGGAAAAATTCGAGCCATGGATAAAGCGCATAGCCGCGAACCTTTGCAAGGACTTCCTTGTCAAAAAGGGCGCACACCCTGAGCAATCA
>CAMWLB010000009.1 GCA_947174985.1 uncultured Lachnospiraceae bacterium
GCTCATTACTGGGCTGCTTACCGCCTTCTTTGTCGGCAGTACTGTCTGAATTTCCTTTTTCACGGGTGTTTGTCACAACGCTGATGGTATTATCCACCTGACTGGCTGTCTCCCGCGCAGAAACTTCCGTGTACTCTGCGGCAGTTTTAACCGGACTGACTGCCGGTTTGCTCTGTACCTGGCTCTGTGCCTGTACACTCATTACACTTCCTAATGGTTCAATTGCCATTTCAGTCACCTCCATGTGAATCGTCATTAATAGTTTTCTAAAATTTTTATCGGTCAAATCGAATCGCAAGTTTATAGTTTATGTAAAAAAAAACTGCTGATTACTCTCACAGCATACTTTTCACTTTTATGCAGAACTGTTTTTCACTGGCTTTTTTCCTATTAAAATCAAATACAACAGCCTTCTTTTCCCCTTTAAGCCAACCCGCTTATGCCAGTCTGCTTTCCAATTTTCTAATTGCTTCGCTGTGGGAAGCCACTACACCCGTGGTTACCTTCTGGCACTCTTCCAGACGCTCTACCCTGTCTGCCATCGTACAAATATTGACAAATTTACTTTTGTAAGGCATTAGCTGCCTTATATTTTCATCATTCTGCTGTGCAAGCGCATATACCGCCTGGATTTCCTGTCCAAGTCCGTATTCCATATTGCCTACTCGCTGGGTGAGTTCTGCCAGTTCCGCTCTTAACATGTTTGTGCTTTCCTGCATTTCCGCTCTCAGCGTGTTTGCGCTTTCCTGCATTTCCGCTCTCAGCGTATTTGCGCTTTCTTGCATTTCCGCTCTCAACATGTTTGTATTTTCTTGTAATTGCGCTTGCAGGCTTTTGTTGTTGTCCTGCAGTTTTGCATCCAGTTCTCCTCTTAACCCGTCAATGCTTTCCTGCATCTTGTCCAACCGCTGTAAAACAATTGTCATTTCACTCATGCTGCCTCTCCTTTCTTTCAGACTCCCCTATAGCAGGGTGTATTTCCATCTTATCGGAAAGGCGCTTCCCTGTCAACAGAATATTTATATTTTTGTTGACGTTATTTCGTTTTTCCGAAATAACGAGCTGCTGTTAATCATTTCTGCCAGATGCAAAAAGGGATGCCTCTGACATAAAATTGTCTGCGGACATCCCTTTTCATTAGCCTAACAGATTCTTCAACGCTTCCATACCCGTTGAATCGGTAGCTTCCTTATTTGCGTCCTGAATCTGCAGGTAGACTTCCTTTCGGTATACAGATACTTCTTTGGGAGCAGAAATGCCGATTTTAACCTGCTCGCCCTTCACCTCCAGAATTGTCACTTCTATATTATTATTGATAATAATTGCCTCGTTCTTTTTTCTAGATAAAGCAAGCATGCTACTCACCTGCCTTTCCTGCGCGTAAAATTTCATAAATCGGGAATTTTACTGCATAGTCTTCGCCCTCTATAATCACCTGACATGCTTTTCTGGTAAGCAAATTAATGATTATGGGGCCGCGCAAATTTACCGTCATTTTAGTTAAATCTGAGGGAACAGTCACCGTAACCAGCGCAAGCAGATTGTCTGCATCCAAATCGCCAAGTGCCTTCAGCAGTTCATCTTCCACCTCAGGATTATAATCCGGCTTCACTAGAAGCGGATCCATCACCGGCATCGCAAACCCAGGCTCCTGAATGGACTGCATCCAACGTATTCCCGAATTAATTCCTCTTTCCTCATCATGAATCAGCGCAAACTGTCTCAATTCCGGAAAACCAATGATACCACCGGCAAATTCAATTATTTTGTCATCCGCAATGTCTACTTCCCCAAAAATCTTTGTGTTTACCCTCATTTTTCCTCCATTCCGAAGCGTCCCACGCCGGCTGCCTGAAAAATACCACCCGTGCCTTCTCCCGTGCCGCTTCCGCACTATTTTAGTTTATATAAAATTCAGCAGTGTAGTCTGTGCAATTTTACCAGTTGCCATCAGCGCCGCCTGATATGTCAACTCTGCGCTGGTCAAATTGATAATAACCTCCGTAATATCTACATCCTCATTCTCAGATTTTAAGGTTTCAAAAGTGGTCTTCTGCTCCTTCATCCGGTTCTCCACCAGTTCAAGCTTCGAACTGCGGGTACCACAGTTTGTAATCGCAAGATTGTTATCATTAAGGTATTTCTGAAATGCAGTAATTCCGCCTTCAAACATCCGCTGCATTTTATTTTTTGCCAGTGTCAGTGCCTTGTTGGCAGCCTTACGGCGGGACGTCAATGTCGCACGCTCTGTTTCGTCCGTCTCTTTCGCCAGCATCTCGTCAATCTTGTTTACCACATCCTCAAGACTCTGCACATCCTCAAGAACATTGATCAAATCGTCCGCTTCCCTGCCAATACCTGGGTCAAAGCACTCGTCAACTCGTGTATTCACCCGCACCGTCTGGTTGAATCCCACATCATATTCAATGACCTGCTTCGCCACGTCGGTGCCGTTCAGATAGGTTGGATTATAAACCATCTCTTCACCCGTCGCAGGATCTATGGAACTGCACGCATAGTAGTGTTCCGGACGCAAATCACCCTTCAGCCAGTTACTCTTCTGATAGGTAACACGGATTTCTGCTTCATTTATGGTCGATGTGGACACATCATCCTGATAGCTCATCATTTCCCGATAAACACTATCTCCCAGAATCAGTTCTCCCGTCTCCGGTATCAAATAAACCTTATCTGAATTTGCGGCTTCGGCTGCAAGTTCATAGGCAGTCGGAACATCATAGGAATGTACCACCTCGATATTTCCGATAACCCCTGTTGCAGACAAATCCTCTGTTGTAATATTGCCATTTGCGTCCTTGCCAACTCTTTCAATCGTCGGTATAATAGGATTTGCGTCATCATAAGCCAAATCCTTGTAATTCAACCGAATTCGATGCACCTCTACCTCATCAACTTCCTTTTCCAGCACATCTACACTCTGATAATTCGTGCTGTTCAGATTCTTGATATCCACATAACCGCCGCCACTCTGTTTTGTGGTCTTGACAAAAGTAACCTCGTCGATAGCCGTGTTATCAAGCTGCTGGGTGATAGTATAGTCTATCTCCTCTGCCATTGGGAAACTGATGGAAGTGTCCGTCCTATAACCCGCAAATACATAACGCCCCGCATAATCCACATCTGCCGTGGAATATACCTCATCCCTGAGCGCCTTAAGCTGCTCCAAAATAATTTCTCTCTCCTTAGAGGTCAGGTCTCCATTGGCTCCCTTAGTGCACTGCCCGATCATACTCTTGAGAACCTCAGAAGTGTTTTTCAAGGCACCTTCCGTCACATTCAGCCAGCTTTCCGCATCCGGTATGTTTTTGCTGTAATACTGCGTTACCTCCGTCACGTTGCCGCGCAGGCGGAGGGCTCGAATCGCAATAACAGGGTCGTCGGAGGGTTTGCTGATTTTCTTTTCCGTCGACATCTGGGTGCTCAATTTGTCCTGCATCACCTTGTTCATGTTGATGTTTGTCAGATTGTTGTTCTGCATGATTTTATTTGTGATTCTCATAATTCCTCTCATTCTGCCGTGCGGCGGCGTCTTACTTAAACTCCCGTTTCCAAAATCAGCCTGTCATAAACTTCCGTCAGTGTCTGTATCATCTTGGAAGCCAGATTATACCCGTTCTGATATTTTACCAGATTAATAGCTTCTTCATCTTCATCCACACCTGATATGGAAATTCTCTGGTTGTCAACACTCTTACTGATATTTGTGTAGTTGCTGCAGAAAGTCTTGGCATTTCCTGCATTCAGAGCCACGTCGGAAAGAATGCACTGCAAAAATTCGCTTGCCTTGCTTCCGCGGAAACTCATCTTCGTCTTGTCGTTGGACATCACCTTGACTTCAGTAAGAATGTCATACTGTGCCTTGCCGACTGACTCGTTATCTACAATTTTCTTTTCGGTTGCCAGCAAGTCTGCATCCTCAATCAGCGCAGCCAGCACGGAAAAATTCTCTGCTGTCAGCTTGTAGTAGCTGTTGTCTGTCACGTCTACAGTCATGGTGCCATCCGCCTGCTTATCATAGCGGAACGCTGCATCGAATGTATACTGCTCATTGCTCGTATTTTTCTTGCCCGTAAACATGATGGGTCCCTGCTGGTTGTAAGCATTGTAACCGCTGCTTATGATGTCATTGAACTTCTGGGCATAGGTACGCACCCATTCGTTCATCTGCTTCATATAATAAGGAATTCCCTGATAATCGATGCTTTTGCCGATGGAGGCCTGCTTCCCAACCTTGTCATTCGTCAGCCTGCTGTCATTGAGTGTGCTGTCTGACAAAACAAAGGTATAAGAATAAGTAGGATTTCCGCTTGCATCGTAGCTGCAGGTATAGGACCAGGAATCATAGTAGTACAACTGGTTGCCCAAATTGATGACACCACCTGTATCGGACAGGTTACACTTGTTCAAATCCTGCAGGTATTCTCTGCCCACCTGCACCGTAACCGTGTCATGGGATACCATGTTGCCGTCTCTGTCTTCCACGTCCTTTTTTCCCGTACCGGTAATGGTACCGGTGAATTGCTCGGAATTATTGCCGTCACGCATCTCGACCAGTCCCTGCAGGGTGCCGCCCAGATTGCGTCCGTACATATTGAATTTTTCACCGTTTGTCCAATAGATATCGTAAAGACCGTCTATATCCGTCTGATTTACCTTTTCATAACTGGGCCTTGCAATACACTCAAGCTGCTTGAAATCGCTGTCATTCACCAAAAGCTGTCCGCCGCCGATTTTAACGATGAAACGATGTGCGCCCGTCTCCCTTTCCGGATTGTTGGCATCCACAACGGGAATTTCCTGCGTTTCAATATCCACGATTTTTGAAAGCTCGTCTAAAAGCAGGGTCCGACGGTCGCGCAGTTCATTCGCCTTGGGACCGGAAAGTTCAATTACATTAATCTGCTTATTCAAAGCGGCTATCTCGCCTGCAATGGAGTTGATTTCATCTACCCGAAGCTTTAACTCCTGATTGACATCCTTCTGCACCTTCTGCAGGCTCGCCCACATACCGTTAAAGTACTCCGTCAGATTTTCGCCATAACCGATGTACTGCTTCTTGGCAGCGGTAACATCGCTCGCCTTCAAAACCTCCTGCAATCCGTTCACCGTGAATCGGTCAAAGATTGTTTTGAAGCCGGTGGAAACGCCGTCATCCGCAAAATAAGTCTGCAGCTGATCCATATAGTAATCTTTAATCTCGTACTCACCCAGACTGGTGTTGGCGCTCCAGAACTTGCGGTCATAAAATTCATCCCTGATGCGCTCAATCGCAAGCGTATCCACACCTGCGCCTGCACAGCCGTAAGTCTGGAAAATACGAAGCGCATCGCTCGCCTGTTGTACTACATGCTGTCTGCTGTACCCGTTTGTCTGTACATTGGCAATGTTGTTTGAAGTTGTATTTAAAGCTGCGTTAGAAGCAAGCAACCCCGTATATGCTATATTTAATCCGAAAAATTGTGAAGGCATCTTCCTTCCTCCTTACTTATACTGCAAGTGTATTGATGATATGCTCCAGCATTTCACTGATAACATTGATATAACGGCTGGCTGCATTATAAGCATTCTGGAACTTAATCATATTGGAAAGCTCCTCATCCGAAGACACGCCGATAACCTGTTCCCTTGCGCTGCAGGTCGCTTCCACCGTCGCTTCCTGATTTTCAAAAATACTCTGGAATACATAGCCGGTATTTGCCACCTGTTCCACCAAATCCGAATAATAAGCAACAAAATTAGTTTTTTTCTGCACATTCGGGTTGATGGTGTAGGCCTCTTCCATAAACGCCGATTTCAACGCGTTTGCCGTACCATAATCTACTTCTTTATCCGACAGTTTAAAGTTAAGCATTGCTGGCTCCTGCAGTAGATTGCCGTTTACCTGCACATTGCCCAGTGTGTACATCGTACTTGTCTGGCTGTAATCCTCTTCCATGTACTTCCAGCTTCCATCCGCCTGTTTTTCATAACCGTCGGAAGATATTTTCTTGAAAAGCTGCAGAGGCGAGCCGTCCTTATCGCACATATAACCGGTGTCCGGATTGCTTGCACTCGCCAGTACTTCATTCATCTTGGTGGTCACATTGTGTATCAGCTGGTCAAACTCCGCCTGAATATTCATAACAATCGACTGTGAAACGCTGTCGTAATCGTTTTCTATGTCAGAGTAATTTGCCCTGTGATCACCTCTTGCAAGCAGAGCCGCCTTCAATCCGCCGATGTCCGTATCAGCCGTAGTAGATATGGCCCGGTTCAGATTAAATACCTTAGCATGCTCAATGTCATATTTCTTTGTCCCGTCCGACATGATGGTATATTCCGCATTTTGCGGCCAGAACGGTGTGTAAAAGCCCGTTGTCGGATCTGTATCCAAACCAATTTCAAAGCATCTGCTGCCCTTTATAAAATCGGTTCCTTCTATTTGAACACTTATGTTTCCGCCTGCATCCTCAGAATAACTCATCTTGACGAGCTTGCTGAGTTCGTCGAGCAGATAGTTGCGCGTATCCCGCAAATCGTTTGCACGCTCAATTCCACCCGCTTCTATCTTGCGGATACTGTCGTTCACCTCCAGTATCTGCTTGCCGATTTTGTTAATCTTTGTGACCTGCTCTGCCACCTTCAGATTCAGGCTGTCCTGATAGCTTGCCAAATCCTTGTATACGGATGTTGCACGATCCAGAAACTCAGCGGCGCGCTGCACTAAAAGCCCCTGTGTTACAGAACTGGAAGGATCCTTCGCAAGTTCCTGCACCGATGTCCAGAGATTGGTCAGTGAAGTTTGAAAATCCTCGCCATTTAACTCTCCAAGCAGGGACTCCACCTCGTCAAGCACTTCTGCCGATACTTCATAAAACATACTGCGCCCTGATTCCTTGCGGTATGTCTTATCCAAAAAATAATCTCTCACCTGTCTGACTGCGGTATAATTTACCCCGAGACCATACTGCTTGTTAGAAACTGCAGCGGGGTTTTTGGATAACGTAATGTAGGTTCGGGTGTCAAGCAGCGTCTGCTGCCTGACATACCCAGGTGTGTCTACATTCGTAAGATTGTGCGCTGTTGTGTTCAGCGCATTCTGACTTGTCTGTAAACCGGATGCTCCGATATATAAACTTCCCATCAATGGCATAATAATCACCTCACGTCATGCACGGAATCCCCGTGCCCAGGATTTAACTCTTCGCGTCGAAATCGCTTCTTCCGCCGCCTATAACATCACCTGCATTATAGGCTCCTCTGTTGTAATTTGCTGTCTCAGGCGCTGCCTTCATCGCGTGAATCAGATTCATATCAAACTCAACCATCTCCAAAGAATGAGCTATCAGCTCCTTGTTCTGTTCGTTGATTTGCTGCATGCTGCCCACAACGCTTTTCAGACGGTCATGTACCTCAGCAAGCTTCCTGCTTTCAGCAGGTCTGCTCTCAAGCATCTGAATCAGATTCACCAGTTTCAGGGTCTTAACATCCTTGTTCATGACGTTGGCTATGTCTTTCATCACTTCGCTTCGCTCATGCTCCAAGTGATTAATTTTGTTCACCACTGTCTGTTCTTCATCCGTGATTTTTTGTAGTGCCGGCAAATCCCCCGCCACAATAATAGGGGTTTTTTGCATCGATAATCCCAAAAGCGCTTCATATTCCGCGCCTTCCTGTTCTAATACGCTTATCAGATTCTCTATCAGACTTGCCACAGGGATTACCTCATTTCCTGATATTTTGCCAACAGCTTATCAGCAAAACTGCCCATGTTCACTTCATAGGTACCTGCCTTAATACTCGCCTTAATAGGAGCCGTTACGTCTTCCCTGACATCAGGGCAATCAGCAACTGCGGTCTTGGCGGTCTGGATATCTTTTCCAAATCTGCTAATCTGAACCTGATCGGAAAAGCTCACCCCTGCGGATTTTTGAACCTGACCCGGCTTTCTGGTATTATAAAGCTGTTGTACCTGATTATATGCTTCAATACGCATATTTGACTCCTCCTTTCTGCAAACTTCATATGTTTGATATTATATATATCGTAAAAAAAGGGATGAACTTTAGCGTCCATCCCTAAAAAAATTTTTTTGTCAGTGCAAGCAGGCATTTCGCAACGCCGTCATTATCGTTGCTGTCCACAATGCCTGTCGCCAGCTTTTTCAGCTCTGGCACGGCGTTGTCCACCGCATAACATGCATCGGAAATTTCAAACATGGGAATATCGTTGATAGCGTCACCGAAGGAAACGATTCTTTCACAGTGAAGCAGCTCCTTCAGCGTCTTTATCGCCTCCGCCTTGGTTGCCTTTTTCGGCATAATTTCGCACCAGTATTCTTCCCTGTAAAGCTCCTGCTGCAGGGTACAGCGGAACCTTTCGTCTTTTGAAAAAGCATCATACACAGGCTCCAGCTCTTCCCGCTCGCCAATGCAGGTATAGTAAAATATTTCTCCGTCATACAGTCCTCTGCCGTCTTTCAGCGGGCGCAGCCGCCTGTCCTCTTTTCTATTAGAAAGATAGCGCCTGATGCCGTCATTCTCCCGCGCCGTATTCCACGACACCCTTTCCTGCCCTGACACATATCCATAGACAAGCGGGCTTATTCCATGCCTCTCTAAAGCTTCTTTCACAAAATCCGATTCCTCTCCGGTAAAAAACAGCGAAGACAAAATTTCTCCCGTCTGTGGCTGTACAATAAAGGCACCGTTATACGTAATCACCGGGTTTTTCGTGCTTAAACCCTCCGCTACCACCAATGCTGAGGAAAGCGACCTCGCCGTCGCATAAGTGAACAGCATACCCTGTTCTATCAGTCCGTTGATAATCTGAAGGCTTTTCGGGTTGATTCTGTCCTTCGTATTGAGCAAGGTTCCGTCCAGGTCTGTTACATACAAGGTTTTCTCAAGACTCATCTGCGCATCCTCCTGTTTCCATGATATAAGATAAGTAGAAATTCGTCAAAGACTTTTCTTCCTCAGAAAAAACTTTTGCGGAAAGTGACGCCTATAGCGGAGCCCTGTCCCTGTTCAGACGCGCTCCCGCTCAGATAAAAACGCAGCGGATGCTAGGCTCGTGAAATACCTCGCCAAGCACCGGCGTTTTTATATGGTCTGAACAGGGACAGGGCTCCGCTATAGGCTGTATATCGCAAAACAAATTTCTCCTAAGTATCGCTCCATAAAAACAACAAGGCTTAATTTAGCACAAGGGCTGTTATGCGGCTTTCAGCCGTGAGCTTCCCGTATTTCTATGCAGACCGTTTAAAAACGCCGGTGCTTGGCGAGGTATTTCACGAGCCTAGCATCCGCTGCGTTTTTATCCGAGTGAAAGCGCGTCTGAATAGAAATACGGGAAGCTCACGGCGTGACTCTCCGCAAGACTAGCTCTTGAAAGTTTCCCATCTTGCAACTTTTTCAACTTTTATTGCTTTTTAGTCCATTGTAATATCTGAACAGGAAATTTATAATACTATCATACATCCGAAGCCTCAAAAAACAGGCAGAAATGCTTTCCGGCATTTTTATACCGTCAAAGCAGAAACGGAGCAGTGTCATGAAAGAATTAAACATTGGTGCAAATCTGATTAAAAACCGCCGCAGGCGCGGCATCACGCAGGAGGAGCTTGCGGAATACATGGGTGTTTCCAAGGCTTCCGTCTCCAAATGGGAGACCGGCGCCACCTATCCCGATATTACGCTTCTGCCGCGGCTTGCCACTTTTTTCAACATCAGTGTTGACGACTTGATTGGCTATGAACCGCAGATGACGAAGGAGGATATCCGCAAGCTTTACCGGCAGCTATGCCGCGATTTTTCCGAAAAACCTTTTGAAGAGGTTATGGAGCATTGCCGTGAAATTGCAAAGAAGTACTTTGCCTGTGCTCCTCTTCTGTTTCAGATTGGCAGCCTGTATGTAAATCACTGTATGTTCGCCGGCCCGCCTGAAAAAATTCCCCTTATTCTAGAGGAGGCAATAGACCTCTTTATCCGTGTCAGAGAAGAAAGCAGGGACGTCACATTACAGACGCTGGCAATGAATATGGAAGCCGCCTGTCTGATTCAGCTCGGGAGAAGCGACGAAGTTCTCTCCCTGCTCTCCACTCATGAAATGCCTATGATGTCCCCGGAGCCACTGCTGGCATCCGCTTTTCAGATGAAAGGAAACCTGACAGAAGCCAAACGCACTTTGCAGGTAGGTATGTACCAGACTGTCCTGTCACTGCTAAGTCTGCTTCTCCCCTACATGGGTCTGTGCGGGGACGATAATACTTCTTTTGAAGAATCACGCAGGCGCATACTTTCCATCGCGGAAATATTCGACTTAAAGACGCTGCACCCCGGCTCTTTATTGTCGGTATACATCTATATTGCACAGGAATTTATGAAAAGAGAAAACGAGGAACAGGCGCTTGCCATGCTGGATAGCTATGCAGACTTGGTTTTGTCCGATATTTATCCGCTAAAGCTTCATGGGGATTCCTATTTCAATCTCCTCGATGACTGGCTGGAAGATAATCTTGCTCTGGGAAGCGATTTGCCCAGAGACGAATCCGTCGTTCGGAAAAGCATGATAACTTCCGTCTCGGATAACCCTGTTTTTGCCCCTCTTGTAAACAATGCACGGTTCCAAAATATCATTCGCCGGCTCAGAAACGGCGCGGAGGACACTATATGAATGCTGTTACCATGAACTTTTTATCAAAAATCTACACAGGCGGCAAAAAAGCCGTCGATTCCGTAAGCTTAAGCCTCTCGCAGGGCGAGGTGTTTGGCTTCTTAGGTCCCAACGGCGCGGGCAAGACCACCACCGTAAAGCTGCTTAACGGCATGCTGTCCCCCACGGAAGGAAATGTAAGCGTATTCGGAATCAACCCTTCCGAAAATCCGGAAAAAGTACACGCCCTCTCCGGCGTCGTCACAGAACACGCGCAGATGTACGATAACCTGACCGGCATCCAAAACCTTGTTTTTTACGGCTCCGTATTCGGACTTAGCAAAAATGACAGTGAAAAACGTGGTGTAAAACTGCTGGAACAGCTTGAGCTCGGCGATGCAAAAGACCGGAAGCTTGCCGCCTATTCCACCGGTATGCGGCAGCGCCTTTCTCTTGCGCGAGCCCTGATGCATCAGCCGCAGATTCTGTTTTTAGACGAACCCACCTCCGGTCTTGATCCGGAAAGTGCACAGAATGTCAACTCCATGATACGCCGGCTGGCTGTCGAAAACGGCATCACCGTTTTTCTCTGCACCCACCAGCTCCGCTACGCACAGGAAGTCTGCACCCGCTATGGTCTTATGGCAGAGGGACGGCTTTTGGCGGAAGGAACTCTCGATGCGCTGCGCAACAGAATATGCTCCGGTATGACAGTAAAACTGAAAGCCAAAAACCTTCCGGAGGGCTTATGCAGGCAGACAGGCGAGTTTACCTTTGAACTCCCCTTACAGTCCGAAGAGGAAATCCCGCAGCTTGTCCGCAGAATCACTGACGCAGGCGGGCAAATCTACCACATTTCCGCCGAACTGCCGTCCCTGGAAGACATTTATTTTACCCTGACCGAAAATTTCAAGTCCCGCGAAACGGGCAAGGAGGTATCAATTTGAAAAATCAGATAACTGCCATTATAAAAAAGGATATTCGGGGAATCACCTCCAACCATCGGATGTTTGTCACTTTGCTGGCGGTTCCCATCGTGCTGACTGTCGTAGTGCCCACTATGTTTATTCTTATCGTCCGTTTTGCCCCGTCTGAAAGCGCTGATTTTCAAAAACTGATTGCCATGCTTCCTATGGCCAGCCAGGAAGAAGTCTCTTCCGAAAGCATAGTCCGTCTTGTATTAAACTACATGCTGCCCATATTTTTCATGCTTATTCCCATCATGGCGGCATCGGTTATGGCTGCATGCTCCTTTGTAGGAGAAAAAGAAAAAAGGACACTGGAAACACTTTTATACTGTCCCTTGTCCTTAAAACAGATTTTCCGCGCCAAGGTGCTGGCAGCTTTCCTGCTCAGTATGTTTGTCTCCGCCATCTCCTTCGTCGTGATGCTCATCGTACTGGAAGCGGAAACCTGTCTGTTTACAGGGTTTTTCATTCTGCCGGACGCCAAATGGCTGCTTGTCCTATTGTTGGTCGCACCTGCCATTTCCCTGATTGCCATCACGCTGATTGTCAAAGCCTCCGCCAAGGCACAGAGCGTGGAAGACGCGCAGCAAGGCGCTGTTTTCCTGATATTCCCTATTATCATGCTACTGGTGGGGCAGTTTACCGGCGTTCTGCTGATAAACGCATGGGTTCTGCTTGCCCTTGGCATCGTATGCGCCTTCCTTGCCATACTGCTGCTGAAACAATCCATGTCACATTTTAAATACGAGACGCTTTTAAAGTAGCATTCTCATTCCGCTGACATTGCGGCGACATGTCAGCGCAGTCAATCCGGCGTACCACCGCAATTGGCGTTGACTGCGCCGACTGCCCGAGCGGATTGTCATGAAATGCCTGCCTGCAAAAACTGTCGCTGATATCCTTGCTGCTTTTCCCCAGCACTTCCACATTGAGGTCATTGGCGTCGATAATCACCACCCCGCAGCCGATATGCTTTGAAAGTGACTCGGCAACCTGATTGGGAACCGCCGGCGCCATTTTTGCAAAATGGTTGTAAGGCGGAATGGTGCAGTCGCACGGTCCGTCGATTGCCCGTGCCTTCATACCGGCAATCTTGTAGAAAATCCCCCGCCTGCCAAACGGCTTTGTAATGGCGGAGCAAAGTGCCGCAAACAATATTCTGACAGTTCCCACGTCTCTTATGGCAAGCTCCATCGTCCACGGAGAGCCAAGCCCGATGCCGTAGGGCGACTGATAGACAAACCGGCTTAAGAATCGTGCAAGCCGTCTGGGTTTCAACTCATCAATGTCGTATGCCCTTCCCTGACAGATTGCAATTACCTTTTCGCTGATAAACACATAATCATCGCTTTTTACCCTTCCAACCACATACCTGTCCATCAGTGCAAAGATATCTTCATTGCTCATCACAACATGCGTTTTTATCGGATACCTCGCAACTCTGCCGTAATCCCGTGTTTCTATCACAAGCGCCTTTCCCTCGTTTGGCGTACAAACCGTAATATCTTCCATAACCCTTACTTCCTTTCTGCCGGACCGCACAGTGGCTTTTTCGTATGCTTTTGGACAAAGTAAAACGCTCCTGCTCTCGGCACCATTATTATACCAAAAGCAAAAGCGTCGTTTATTAAGGTATTCCGCGGTTTTTTAGCGAAAATTTTTTATGAATTTCTTAGGATTTTCTTACGGTGCGGTTCCTACTCCACAGCCAGCGGGTTGACATCCTCCCCACCAACCGTCACTGCAAAGAACAGGTTAGGTCCCGATGCCATTCCGGTCTTTCCCATGACGGCGATCACCTGTCCCTGCGTTATCGCATCTCCCGCAGCCACCTTCATCTCCTTCAAATGTCCATATTTGACTGTAATGCCGTCTCCTAAGTCCACCAAGATGAAGTTTCCACAGGCACTTTCAAATCCGGTCTCCATCACCACCCCGTCCGCAACGGCATAGACTTCATCGCCGGCTGTTCCGGCAATATTAACATGGTCCGAATATGTTCCGTTTTCCCGTTCACCATAAAATCCTGACACATCCCTGCTGACCGTTGGCCATACCCAGCCTGTGTAGATCAGGCTGCCTGTACTATATTGCTGCCCGGCTGCCTCCTGCTCCCCCGGCCGCTGCTCTGCCGCCTCAGTCATCCTGTGTGCAACATCTTCTGTCCTTTCTATTTCAAAATCAAAAGAACACATCCAGTCCTGCCCAAAGGCAAAATTGTTATTGGTTAAAACAAAATAGTACCAGTCCCCATCCGGCAGGTTTTCCTCCATCTCGCCAATATTGTACCCTTCTGATATATCAATCGAAACGACTCCCTGGGAATGGGGCGCTATTGTCAAAATCTCCATCGCGATTTTTTCATTATCCCCTTCCACCTCTTTACCGGTTGACCACTGCATGACCTTCACTTCGTCCTGCAGCTTTAATTCCCTGTCCGAATTATTTATTACCACAATTTCGAACCTGCCATTTCCCTGATATACCGATGCAAACATCGCATCATCACCATTCAGGGAGGAAAACTTTGCGTATGCAAAAGCACACAAAGTTACAAAACATAACAGACACCCTGCCAAAAGCGCCATCTGCCTGATTTTATATCCGGCAGGCTTCCTGACTTCCGCAACCGCGATTCCTGTCTTTTTTTGCACAATATCCTGTATAGCCTTCAGATTTTTCCTACTGTATTTTTCCATATAACCGTTCTCCTTCCTGCCTCTCCAGCATTTTCTTCAACTTCTGTTTCACATAATACAATTTGTTTTCCACCTGTTTCTTTGGCATATCCAGCGCAACCGCAATCTCCGCCGGTTTCTGCTCATAATAATAGCGCCTTATAATCAGCTCCTTTTCCTTTTCGTCCAGTTCGTCCATACAGGACTGTAATTGTTCCTTTTCTTCTGCCGCTGCTATTTCAGCATATTCCAGACTTTCGGCCATCATTTCCATGGATATTTCTCTTTTTTTGATGATGCGGCGGTATCTGTCAACCGCCTTCGACCTTGCGATTATGGAAAGCCATGAAGACAACTTTGACTTCTCAGGATTATATTTTTCAGGATATTGCCATAGATAAATGAACACATCTGCCACACATTCCTCCACATCCTGTGCGGAAGCTGTATTTATCAAAACGGAAGCAGCAACCTTCCAGAGAAGTTTCGAATATTTCTGTATGGCAAAAGCAAACACCTGCTCATCCTGCCTGATGATTGCAGCAATTATTTTTTTATCATTCAATACAAGTCCCTCTTTCTCAAACAGTACAATTCATTGACCGGTCATATATAGTACGAAACAAAATCCAAAAACACTTACTAAAAAACATTTTATCCATATACTTTGGGACAATGCAAAAACGCTCCTGCTAAAGCAAGAGCGTCATTCACAGCGCCTTCTATCACCCGCAGGCTGCCCTTTCCTCTGCACTACCTGCCACTGTTGTCAATATCATACTTTACTACATCAATCATTACATCCCCGTCTGCAAAGAACGATATCTCTTTCGCATCCTGCGGTGTATCAATCGTCACAGTCATCACCTGCTCGCCGTCGTTCACGAATACTTCTACGCTGAGACGGTCTAAAATGACCCGCAGCTTCAATTCCCCTTCTTCATGATTCACCAGACTGCGCCTCTGATGGATAATAGCTCTTCTGGACCCCGAAAACTTACGGTCCACTTTCAAGATGGATTCCATCGGACGAAAACTGATTGCTGTATGATGTATTTTGTCCTGTGCAAAGCGCACAGCAAACTTCTGAAACATCTTCGCCTTATCAGCAGGACGTATTTGAAGCTCCATATCAATCTGCCTTCCCTCTACTCCTTCAAGCCTGACAAGACCATTTACGGGCACATTCCTGTATTCTACTCTGTTGCACCTGAGCTCATCAAATTCCCGGATTGGACTCTGGTATAATCTTCCGTTCCTGACAGACAATTCTCTTGGAAGGGACATCTGCCCAAACCAGCTTTTAGGCTGGCTGCGCATGTTACAGGTATCCCAATTCTGCATCCAGCCAATCATAACACGCCTGCCATCCGGCGTCAGGGTTGTCTGCGGTGCGTAAAAATCAATTCCGTAATCCACCGCCTGATTATGTTCCTCCGAAAATGTCTTCGTACTCTTATCAAAGTCCCCTATCAGGCACAGGGTTCCGCCTCCATTATGATATTCAAAGCCTTCCGGCAGCATATCCGTCGGACTTGTCAGAATAACCCGCTTTCCATCCAGTGCAAAGAAATCCGGACACTCCCACATTCTTCCGAATCTTCCGTTATTTTTCGCCAGTATACTTTCATATTTCCAATGGATTCCATCTGCGCTGCTATACAGCAGAATCTGCCCGTCATAGTCCTCCGCGCAGTTGCCGACAACGCAATAGTAAATCCCATCTTCCCCCAGCCACACCTTAGGGTCGCGGAAATCATATCTACTGCCGCCTTCCGGCAGATCTTTTTCAGTCAGCACCGGATTTTCCGGAATCTTTTCATACTCTCTGCCATCTCCTATAGCAATACATTGCATCTGTACATCCCGAAAACTTCCATCAGCCTGAGGCTCTTTTCTTACACCGGTATAAAGCAGCAGATGGGAACCATCAGAGAGCGTAACTGCGCTTCCTGAGAAACAGCCACCCTTATCATAAGGCATATCCGGCGCCAAGGCTGCCGGCAGGTATTCCCAGTGCAGAAGGTCCCTGCTCACCGCATGTCCCCAGTGCATAGGCCCCCAGAAAGAATCATAGGGGTGATACTGATAAAACAGGTGGTACTCTCCCTGATAGTAAGAAAATCCATTCGGATCATTCATCCAGCCTACTCTGGGTGAAAGATGAAATGCAGGTCTATCCTCAGGGGCAATGTGAGCTTCCATCATCTCTTCATATTCTCTTGCTTCCCGCAATGTCTGATTCGTCATATTTTTCCTCCAACGCCTGATGAAACATCTCCGTCCCATCAGACCGCATATTTGTTTTCATTAAAAAAGGTCTGCCGCTCTGCGCTGTTCCTGCATAATGCCGGATATATAGATATTACCACTGACAAGGTCTACAATGCAACCGGGACCGGCGCATACCATGTCGGACGGCGTTGATTATGTTCCGGCAAAGGCCCCTGTACTGATGGGACACCATTTTTCTTCCATCGCCGGTGCCGGACCAATCACAGGTCCTATCGGTGCAGCAATATTCGGCTGGCTTCCTGTTGCCCTTTGGGTTTTAATAGGCGGTATTTTCTTCGGCGGCGTACATGATTTCGGCGCGCTCTTTGCTTCCATCCGCCATAAGGGACAGTCAATCGGTGAAATTATTTCCACCAATATGAGCCGGCGTGCAAAGAGATTATTCATTATCTTCGCATACCTCACACTGATTCTTGTCGTTGCGGCATTTGCCTCCATTGTGGCTTCCACCTTTGGCGCGACTTATGACGACGGTGTATTAAATAAGGCAGCAAGCGCATCAAACGCGTCCGTAGCAATGGTTTCCCTGTTGTTTATCCTGATTGCCATTGTATTTGGTTTTTGCGTATACCGCCGCAACACACCCATGCTGATATCTACTATTTTAGGGGTGCTGGCAATTGTGATCTGTATGGCGATCGGTATGAATTTCCATCCAATCTACCTTTCATCAAAAGCATGGATGATCATCGTCGGTATCTATATTGCAGTCGCGTCTGTAACACCGGTATGGATTTTGCTCCAGCCTCGTGATTACTTAAGCTCATTTTTACTTTATGCAATGTTGATTGTCGCATTTGTCGGCGTTGTCGGCGCACATCCCAACATTGACCCGCAGCTTTTCCCCGCATTTGCAGGATTTGCTGTTGACAACGGAAACGGCATGCAGTATCTGTTCCCGATCTTATTTACAACGGTTGCATGCGGCGCCATTTCCGGATTCCATTCCCTTGTTTCATCCGGTACGACGTCAAAGCAGCTTGATAAAGAAACCGACGCAAAGCCGATTGCTTACGGCGGCATGCTTCTTGAGTGTGTGCTGGCAATTCTTACGCTCTGCGCAATCGCATATGCAAGGCAGACCGGACACACAGCAGGTGCGACAGATATTTTTGCAGGCGGAATTTCCGCAATGGTAGCAGCAATTCCCGGTCTTGCAGGACTGGAAAATATCCTTTACACCCTTTTAATCCTTACATATTCTGCATTCTGCCTGACTTCTCTGGATACGGCTACACGTCTGGCACGTTTCATGTTCCAGGAGTTCTGGCTGGAGCCGGGACAGACAGTGGGCGATATCAAGGACGGTTGGAAGAAGGTTATGGTAAATCCTTATTTTGCCACTGCCATTACCGTTGTTTTGGGCATTGCGCTTGGTATGACGGGCTACGGTAAGATTTGGGGATTATTCGGTGCGGCGAACCAGCTTCTTGCAGGTCTCGGACTTCTTGCCGTTGCAACATGGCTTGGAAATGTCGGAAAGAACAATAAAATGTTTCTGCTTCCAATGGCATTTATGATGGTTGTCACCATCTGCTCCTTAGTTCTTACCGTAAAGAACCAGATTGGTCTGATTGCGGCAGGCGGCGCAGACTGGGGACCTTGGGCACAGACGATTTTAGGCATCCTGCTGATTTTACTTGCCATTATCCTTGTGATTGAAGGAATACAGACACTTACAAAGAAGAAAACAAGTACAACATAAAAGAAATAAAGCATTGATAAGATGAAGGACTTCACAGGCGCTATCCGCTTTGTGAAGTCCTTTTGTTTTACGTATAATACTGCGCCTGTGCATTCCAGAGTTCGTAATATTTTCCGTTCGTATCTGCGACAAGCCGGTCGTGACTTCCCTGCTGCACAATTTCTCCGTCATGGAATACCAGGATTTTGTCGGCAAGACGGCAGGAGGACAGTCGGTGGCTGATATAGATTGCCGTCTTATCCCCAACGATTTCATTGAATTTGGCGTACACTTCCGCCTCGGCAATGGGATCCAGCGCGGCGGTGGGTTCATCTAAAATGATGTAGGGGGCATCCTTATACAGCGCCCGTGCCAGAGCGACCTTCTGCGCTTCGCCTCCGGAGATTTCCACGCCGTCTGTTTGATAGCCGGTTCCCAGCGGTGTCTCCAGTCCCCGCTCTGTTTTGGAAAATTTATTCCAAACCCCTACATGCTTCAGGCATGACCACACTTTTTCGGCATCATAGTCCTGTTTGGCAGAGACATTTTCTCCGAGAGAAAATGCAAAGGTAAAGTAGTCCTGAAAGACGACGGAGAACAGCTTTACATACTCATCATAGTTATATTTTGAGATATCAATACCCTTTAACAGAATCTGCCCCTCGGTGGGATCATAGAGACGGCACATGAGTTTTACAAAGGTCGTCTTGCCGCTTCCGTTCATCCCGACGAATGCAAGGCGCTCGCCGATACGGAATTTAAAGGACACATTTTTCAGTGCGTAGGTATCCGAGCCGGGATACCGGAAACTGACATTGCGGAACTCAATCTCGAACTTATTATCCTCCCGTTTCTCAACCGACAGTGTGCCGCGATACATATCATCCGGCAAATCCAGATAGCGGTATACCTCTATGAGATAATCGTTATTCTGACGAAGTCTGCTGATGCTGCTTCCGAAATCGGATACTGCCCTCAAAAATCTGTCTACGGTTCCTGTATAGAGAAAAAAATTACCGACTCCGAAAATTCCGATATAGGATTTTGCACCGATATAGAGATATAGTGCGAGGTTCGTCACTGTCTCCATCGTTCTGTCGATAAAAGAGCGCTTTGCTGCGAGTTTGAAATTCTCCCGCAGACATTCGTTATCATAATCGATCAGTGTCTGGCGGCATCTTTCAATACATAGCCCGATTGCTCCTAATACGGTTACATCGGCATTATGATCCGCATATTTCAGGCAGCGGGCAAATCGGAAGTTGAATGAACTCCAAAGTTTCGTACATTTTGGCTCTACTTGATAGATACTGAACATCTTAACTGCGATGTTGAGTCCAATCAGCACCAGAAGCACAAGAGCGGACAAGGGATGGTTTACGCAGGCAAGAAATCCCGTAAGCGTTACATGGGGCATGGTCCGGAACAATGACATCGTAAGAGAGACCGAAAAAACAATGTTGGCAATTGCGCCGAATAAGGTCTCATAGCACCAGAGCAGCGTCGATAGTCCATGCCCGCCGAAGTTTGAAAAATTACGGATTTTTTGACGGAGCAGGGCGGTATCCGGGTTCTCCAGATGCTTGTACTGCATACGGCACCCAACTTTTAACATGTAAAGTTCATTTAAGTCAAAATTGATGCTCTCTGTTTCCTCCTTCTTGCAGGAGAGCAGATGCAAAGTAACATTTAAAAACAGCTGCCCTGTGACTGTGACGAGCGCCAGTGTGAGCAATGTCTGAAGGGAGGCTCCCGCAATGAGCTGATTGATGATTTCCGCAGACAAATAGAGCGTAAAATACGGTGCAAACTGTTGCGCGATGGCATTTACGGTTATCCAAATGATGTTCTGCGGACAGACCTCATATAGCACCCGATAGCCCCGCAGAATCAGTCTCAGATCGTTCTTAAGGCTCCGACGATTCTTCTTTTTCGTCATGTAAGTCCCCTCCTTCCTTGTAATACTTACTCTGAATATCAAACAGTTCGCGGTATCTTCCTCCCAGCGCCATCAGCTCCTCATGGGTTCCACTCTCGGCAAGCCGCGCTCCGTCCAGAAGATATATCCGGTCACAGAAGCGCGTGGAAGCAAGACGATGGCTGATAAAGACTGAGGTTGTCCGGCTTGTCAGTTCCCGGTAGTTTTGGTACATGCGGTCCTCTGCGATTGCATCCAGTGCGGCGGTGGGCTCGTCGAGAATGAGGACGCCGGCATCGCGATAGACAGCGCGCGCAAGCAGGAGCTTTTGCAGCTCTCCGCCGGAAAAATTAACCGCATCCGCGTCGTGCTGCTTATCCAGCATACTGTCGATTCCTTTGGGAAGAGAAAGGATTTTGTCCGCGATTCCCGCTTTTTCCAAACAAAGCAGGAGGCGTGCCTCATCAATCTCGCTCCGGTCCCGAAACGCCACGTTTTCCGCTATGGTCGTAGGCAGTATCGTATAGTTCTGGGGCACGATGGAGAACAGCGTATAGAGCTCATCCCGATTGTACTCACCCAGCGGGTGTCCGTCGATGAGAATCTCTCCCTCGTCGGGCAGAAGCAGCCCGCACATCAGCATTGCAAGGGTGGTCTTTCCAGCCCCGTTGAGTCCCACAAGTGATATGTTCTCGCCGGCAGCAATCTGAAAGGAAATATCTTGCAGCACCGGCTGTTCTCCTTTCGGGTATTGATAGCTGACATGTCGAAACTCAATGGAAAGAGGCTGCGCCTTCGGGACAGGAATACCGTCCGCGTGGTTCATCCGATTATGGTTCTCGTCAAGGTACGCAATGCAGTCCGAGGTGCCGAGAACTGTCTCGTGGGCGGAACCGATGTACTGCACAATTCCGTCAATGAAGGAAGAAAGCCTTGCAATTGCGTTAAAGTACAGAACAAACTCTGCGGATGAGAGATTTCCGTGGGCGGCGTGCCATACTAGGAACAAATAAGCGCATGCGTCCCGTAAAAATCCCACACCGAAGCTCACATAGGAGGATAGGCTTCTGTTTTTCTGCTGATGCCGGAGAAGTCGGATATGTTCGTGAATTACCACGCGAATCTTATCGTCAAGAAGGGTTGTGAACCCATAAAGCCGAATATCCTTTGCTGCCTTGGGTTCGTTCGACAGATTCCAGGAAAGATAGTCCATTTTTCGGTAATTTGCGTTTCGCTCGTCACGTTCCGCATAGTCCCGGTCCTGTTGATAGCGCTGTGGAATCAGGGTGAGCAGCGATCCTGCCACAAGCAGTAGAAGAATCCATGGGCTGAGCATTGAAATCACCGATCCGAACAGCACGAAGCACAGTACATTGGCTGCCATATCGGAGAAACGGATGACAAAACGTCCCGGGCTGCCATTCGCTCCTTTTCCCAAAACCTGAGCTGCACGCTCTTGGAGTTTCAAATATTCCTGATCGAAATTCAAAAAATAGTCTTTTTGCAGTCTGGCCTTTATCAACTCCCAGTGAAAACGATTGGCATTGCGGTGCTCTGCCTGCCATCTCACCTGAGCGATAAGGTCCTTCGTCAGATTGAAAAAGAGTGTTGCGCAGAGCAAGGCGGTGATGACCAGCGCAGTTTCATTGAAATTTTCGTTTATCTGAAGTCTGTCCAAGATAATGGAAGGCGTGTAG
>CAMWLB010000010.1 GCA_947174985.1 uncultured Lachnospiraceae bacterium
GAACAGGTGAGGGAATTTCAGAATGGACAAAATGGCTGGCAGAAGAGGTCAAAAGCTGGCGTGTGACAGAATAATATAAAAACAAAAGAATAATATAGAAACAAAGGAGGAAGGTATGACGAAGAATTTGGACAAAGAATTATACCCGGATTACGTTTATCCGGAGCATAAGGCCGACCACAGTGAGCCTCCCCGCAAGAGTATTCAGAAGCTGGGAAAAAAGATTACCGATCGGATTCCTCAGAAGCTGGGGCTGAAAAAAATCACGCAGGATGATCCGGAATACTGGGGACTTGCAGGAGTGCTGACAGACGAGGAGGCGGAAATCGCCTTAAAAATGGGTGTCCGGAAGCCGAAGACTTTACAGGAGATGGTAAAGCTTACCGGCATACCCGAGCAAGAGCTGGAACCAAAGCTTCAGCAGATGTCGGTAAAAGGAATCCTGGAGTACAACTGGGAAAATGAGCGGCATGAAAAACAGTATGTACTTCCCATGTTTGTGCCGGGGTCCGGAGAATTCTTTAACATGAACAGCAATATAGTGGAAGAACATCCGGAGGTTACCTTGTTCTTTGAGCACATGTCCAGACTGCCTTTAGAGAAGGTGACACCCTTTGTAGGACCGGGCGGCAACGGCATCGGTATGCATGTCATTCCCGTAGAAAAAGCGATTGAGATGGAGAGCGAATCCATTGATCTGGAGCATATTTCCTACTGGCTGTCAAAATATGAGGGCAAATATGCGGCAAGCCCCTGTTCCTGCCGCCGTTCCCGCCTGAAACACGATGAAGGCTGCGGAGACGACCCAGAGGGCTGGTGTGTTGCCGTGGGCGATATGGCGGACTACGTGGTAGAGACCCAGAAGGACGGACGTTACATAACCAAAGAGGAAGCGCTGGATATTTTCAAACAGGCTGAGGATAACGGGTTTGTGCACCAGATTACGAACATTGACGGCGCCAATAAGATTTTTGCCATTTGTAACTGCAACGTGAACGTATGTTATGCTTTACGTACTTCACAGCTTTTTAACACACCCAATATGTCCCGTTCCGCTTATGTTGCGAAGGTAGACAAATCAAAATGCGTTGCCTGCGGCAAATGCGTGGAAGCCTGCCCGGCAGGAGCGGTAAAACTGGGACAGAAGCTCTGCAAAAAAGATGGCAGCGAGGTGACCTATCCCCAAATGCCGCTTCCCCATGAGAAAAAATGGGGAGAACATATGTGGACTCACAACTACAGAGACGTGAACCGGATCAATTGTCATGACACCGGAACCGCTCCCTGTAAAACGGCCTGTCCCGCGCACATTGCCATTCAGGGATATTTACAGCTTGCAAAGGAAGGACGTTACGAAGAGGCATTGGCTCTCATCAAGAAAGATAATCCTCTGCCCGCTATTTGCGGACGGATATGTAACCGCCGCTGCGAGGATGCCTGCACACGCGGAACCATTGACGAGGCAGTCGCCATTGATGCAGTGAAACGCTTTATTGCGGAAAGAGATCTGAATGCCGAGACCCGTTATATTCCCAAGCCGACCATTCCTTCCTTACGGGGCGGTTTTGAGGAAAAAATTGCCATTATTGGTTCGGGTCCTGCCGGACTTTCCTGCGCATATTTTCTGGCGGAGAAAGGCTACAAACCGACCGTTTTTGAAAAAGCGGAGAAACCCGGCGGTATGCTGACCTACGGAATTCCCTCTTACAAGCTGGAAAAAGATCTGATTGCGGCGGAAATCGACGTGATCAAAGCCATGGGCGTTGAGATCAAGTGCGGTATTGAGGTAGGAAAAGATGTTACGCTTGCACAGCTCCGTGAGCAGGGCTACAAAGGCTTCTATATTGCGATTGGCTGTCAGGGCGGGAAAAAAGCAGGCGTACCCGGTGAAGATGCACAGGGTGTTTACACTGCAGTAGAATTTTTGAGAGAAGCCGGAAGGAAAGAGGCTTTTGACCTTGGCGGAGACGTGGTCGTGATTGGCGGCGGCAATGTTGCGATAGATGCCGCAAGAACGAGCACGCGCTGCGGACAGGGCAAGGTTTCCATGGTCTGTCTGGAAAGCCGGGATGAGATGCCGGCAAGCCGGGAAGAAATCTTAGAGGCAAGTGAAGAAAAGATTACCATCAACAACGGATGGGGTCCCAAAGAGATTCTCTCCGAGAATGGGAAAGTGACAGGAGTTGTATTCAAAAAATGTACCCGTGTTTATGACGAGAACCATCGCTTTGCCCCGCTTTATGACGAGGAACAGACCATGACCATAAACTGCTCCAGCGTGATTTTCAGCGTAGGTCAGGGCATTGTCTGGGGCGACCTTTTGAACGGCACAAAGGTAGAGCTTCGTCCTAACGGAGGAGCAATTGCTAATAAGCTGACTTATCAGACTGCAGAACCGGATATTTTTGTGGGTGGCGATGTCTATACGGGTCCTAAGTTTGCCATAGATGCCATCGCGGCAGGACGGGAGGGAGCGATTTCCCTTCACCGCTTTGTGCATGAGCATTGTACGCTGACCATCGGAAGAAACCGCAGAGATTTTATCGAACTGGATAAAGAAGATATTCTGGTTGCAAGCTATGACAATACCGACAGACAGCGGCCGGAGCGGGCGGAGGAAGCACAGGCGCAGTCCTTTAGGGATATTTCCCACACACTGACCGAAGAACAGGTGAAGGCGGAAACTTCCCGCTGCTTAGGATGCGGCGCGTCCGTTGTTGATCCCAATAAGTGCATCGGCTGCGGCGTCTGCACCACAAAGTGCGTATTTGATGCCATTACACTTCACAGAGAACATCCTGAGTGCTCCGAGATGGTAAAATCAGAGGATAAGCTGAAATACGTGCTTCCCAACATGATCAAGCAGTCGTTGAAAGTAACGTTTGCATCCAAAAAGGATTAAGATATGCATGAATTAGGTGTTGTATTTCATATTATGGATAGTCTGGAAAAGGTTGCACAGGAAAACGAGGTGACGGGTATTTCCAAAGTGGTTCTGGAGCTGGGGGAAGTGTCTACGGTCATAGAATCCTATCTGCAGAATTGTTGGAAATGGGCAGCCGGGAAGCGGGAACTGTTCGCGGACGCGGAGTTGTTTGTGGAAACGCTTCCTGCCGTTACTTATTGTGAAGGCTGTGGTCAAACCTATCCGACTGTGGAGTATGGTAAAATTTGTCCTCACTGTAAAAGTCCGGATACGTGGCTTTTACAGGGGAATGAATTTAACATAAAAGAAATAGAAGTATACTAAAAGAAAAGAGGGTGGGATAATGGTTTTTCAAATCTATGACGGAAAAACACTATGGCAGCTTTTAGGATGGGTTCTGGTTTTTGCCGGACTGATTCTTATAAACGAAGTTGCCAGACGTACCAAAATCGGCGGAATGGCTTGCTTTTTTGCACTTCCCGCTGCACTGACGGTTTATTTTATCGCCATTTATGTCGGAGCCGCAATGGGTGCCGAATGGGCGCTAAAAAACCAGACTTATGTACACATGAACAGTTGGTTCCATTATGCTAAGCTTTATGCGGCGCTGACAGGCTGTATCGGTTTCATGGTCATCAAATACCACTGGGGCAAGCTTGGGAAATCCCATGCTTTCAAGGTATTCCCCTTTGTGATTGTTGCGATCAACATCCTGATTGCAGTTGTATCTGATTTTGAATCCGTGATCAGAGCCGGCTCTGTGATGGGCGGCTGGTGGAAATCCTCCGAGGGCGTATGGCTCTACGGCGGCTGGTGGAATATCTTAAACGGTATCGCAGGTCTGATCAATATCGTTTGTATGACCGGCTGGTGGGGCATCTACTCTTCCAAAGATAAAAAGGATATGCTTTGGCCGGATATGACCTGGTGCTTTATTTTGGCATATGATATTTGGAACTTCCAGTACACCTACCTGAACCTGCCTACCCATTCATGGTACTGCGGTTTTGCGCTTCTGCTTGCACCGACCGTTGCCAATGCACTTTGGAACAAGGGCGGCTGGATTCAGAACCGTGCCAATACACTGGCGCTTTGGTGTATGTTTGCACAGGTATTCCCGCTGTTTCAGGATGCAAGCCGCTTTACAACCGTATCCTCCGTATACGGAGCAGGCGGAGCGGCAGCCGCTTTTGGAGACACCATGCCTACGACAGCCAATCCTACGGCGCAGGGAATCATTTCCGTGATTTCCATTGTAGTGAACATCGCTGTGTTTGCTGTGATTTTGAAGCGTGCAAAAGCACAGAAGAAAAATCCGTATACCAACGAGATTTTTACGGATCAGAAAGATTTCCAACAGGCTATGAGCAGGGCGGAATAAAATTGAATTGCTAAAAACGTAACAAGGAACGGACTTTGGAGGTTATCTTTCAAGTCCGTTTCTTGTTAATTGGGCAGACCGATTTATATGGAATACGTCACGAAGCCATCTTTTGAGCTCAAATTGAAGAGGCTGATTTAACTTTTGGAAAGTTTTTTCTGAGTTTTTCACAACAAGTATAGGTCATGTTTAAAAATTAATCATCATCCATATCGCCCAGCAGGCTGGTCACTTCTGCATCGGTCATATAGGAAACACCTGTAATTTTGCCGTCCGCATTGCGGGTGAGCTTGATATTAACGGTTCCTTTGGGGTTTATGTCCAGCTTATAGAAGGAGCCTTCCCTTCGGATGTCCAGAAAAATATTGACCAACTGTCCCTGGTAGTAATAATTCTTGCCGTCCATTGTAACGCCTACTGTCTGGTATTCTGCCATTTGCGCTTCGGTCCATTCTTTTTCCATCTTTTCTTCCAATTCATCAAACTCATCGTATCGCCCCAGTTTATCATACAAAACGGATTGGAAATTCCACTTTCCATCCTCCAGCGCCCGGTCTAACCAGGACACCAGCTCTGTTTCATCCATAAAGTCTGTCAGAATGGAGAAAAACGAAATTTCTTCATCGTTATACGCTTTTTCAGCAATGTCGGAAAGCAGAGAAGAATTTGTGTCAACTCCACACGCAGCAGCATGGAAGAAAGCAATGTCGCCATCTGCATAGAGTTTTTCAAGCCATGTCTTTTTCTCACTTTCATCCAGCCGGAAGAACGCAATTTCAAACAGCGGCAAGCTGTCGGCCTCATAGTACCGGTCTATCTCTGACAGAGGCCTCTTGTCGTTTGAATATATATCTTCACTCGTTTCTTTGGGATAGGCAAAATTACCATAGGAACGACTCCCCTGGCCGCCGACCGCAAGAATAGCTCCGATCGTCTTTCCCTGATTATTTCTGCCTGCGCTTGCGATGTCGTAATCCCGCAGCGTGACATTATAAATATGAGCATTTTCGGCAACGCCAAACAGTCCAATGATTTCCGCGTCCGGGTCAGTCATGGTAAGTCCTGTGATTTCAAAACCATTGCCATTAAAAGTGCCTGTAAATGGAGCGTCCCATGTTCCAATGGGCACCCATTCATCTGTGGATAATTGAATATCAGCCTGCTGCATATAATTCCGGTCCATGCCATACTCGCCTGTGCCAATTGCTCTGAGCTGAGCTTCGCTAAAAACCAGATAGTATGTTGTCCCGTTCAACTCCAATGTTTCCATGACCGGCAAATCGTCAGACTGTAGCGCCGTTGGTTGGATTGCATCCGCAGCCGCAACAGAATAAACACCAACGAAAGCTGCCCCGAAAATCGCACACAGTGTTAATACACCCGTCAAAAGCCGGATTGACGTTGACTTCTTCTTAAAATTCATAATTGCACCTATCCTTTCCTTCAATAACTGTTTATTTTCGCTTAAAGTGACAGCCCCGAGATTTTCTTTGTATCTCCCAACTGCCGCCATAGCGTCAAGTAAGGTTTTCCCATAGTCCTGTGCGTTGTCGCCCCCCATTTTTGCGAGGACAGCTTCATCACAGGAAAATTCGCACGCTTTTGTGATTTCCCAGCTCATAAGATGCACAAGCGGGTTAAACCAATGCAGACAGACCGTAACCTGTACCAGCCATTTGTAAAACAAATCCCGCCGTTTGTAGTGCGTCAGCTCATGCAGGATGATATACAGAAAATCCCTTTCGGAAAAATCTATGCTTGGCAGTATGATACATGGATGGAAAAAGCCAATCAGCAGCGGCGAAGAAATCAGCGGATTGACACACAAGTCTATCGGCTTTTGAATGCCTGCCCGTTCCGCAGCGACGGAGAGCCGGTCTAAAATTTCAATGTCAGAAACCGGGGTCAATCCGGCATTGATATACCGTATAAAACCCTGATAGATTGTCACCTTTCGTATCAGCAGACCCAATGCAGCTACCAGCCAAATCAGCCAGACATGCTCTGTCAAAAACGAGCCAATATCCCGAAATGGGTGAGCGGTTGTCAAATCTTCTGTTGGACTATTTTCGTTTTCATTGTTCTGTTCCAAACCAACAGCAGAAGTAAGAATGCCTCCCGGAGTATCCAGTGAGGGCTGGTGCTGTGGTGGGGGAGTGGTATGGACCATCGCCTGTTCGACAGCTTGATAGGTTTTCCCTAGCAGACTTGTTTCCGGCCCGAATGGGAGCAGCAGTCGTAAAATGACAACAAGCCAAATGTAATACTGCCACTGCCGGCTGATTTTGTCTTTCAAAAATCGTTTTCCCAAAAACAGAATCAGAATAAGCAAACTGCCGGAAAAGGACATGGACAGAAATATTTTCAAAACAGTGTTCATTGTTTCTCTTTCCCTTTCTCCAACAGTCTTTTCAATTCCTCGTATTCTTCGTCTGCCAACAGATCGCCCATAATCAGATTGGAAACCAGCCCTTTCGCGTTCCCTTCATAGATTTTATTTAGGAAGTTTTTTGTCTGTGTCGTCTGATATTCTGTTTCTGAAACCAGCGTGGTATATTCGTTGCGGCGCCCGATTTTCCTAGCGCTCAAAAAGCCTTTGCTCATCAGCCTCGACAGGAGCACAATCAGAGTATTTTTTTGACACGGCTTACCTTTGGCCGCCAGTCCGTCCATGATATAGGAGAACAATGTCACCTTCTGCGGGTTTCCCCAAACAATTTTCATAATTTCCAGTTCAGCATCAGATATTTGCTGTACCATGCCAGTTACCTCCTTAATGTATAACATGATGTTGACGAAAATAATATAACACGATGTCACACATCTGTCAAGGCATTATATAAAAAAATTGCGTTTTATAGGGCTGAACTTACGCTATCCGCTTTAGAGATTGCCTTGACAGAAAAATTTGTTTCTTTTAATATTAGTATATAAGCTACTGGTGTTACTATTGGGTTGGTCAGGGAATAATTTTAATAGTCATGGAGGTGGCGGGTATGCCGGATATCAAAGAAATTCAAAAGACTGTTGCGCCGATAGCATATTTATACGGAGTAAAGAGATTATATTTGTTTGGCTCATATGCAAAAGGTACGGCAAATGAAGAAAGTGACATAGATTTGTTGGTAGAAAAAGGAAAGCCGATGTCTTTGCTTAAACTTTCCGGAATGCGTCAGATGGTTCAAGAGGCGTTGAATCTCTCGGTTGATTTAATTACCACTACAGGGATTGGGGATGATTTCAGAAAAGAAATAGCCGGAACGGAGATATTATTATATGAAGAATAGAGATGTTTTTGCACATCAGTACTCTGATTTGGATCATGAATCGGCGTGGGGTACGATACAGCAGGACTTGCCGGAAATGAAAACAGCAATAGAAAGAATACTGAATGATAATGAAGGAAAATAATCGTTTTTTTAAACAAACTATGACATACTGCTGTCATAGTTTGTTTGCTATACTGGGGTTGAAAGGAGGAAATGAATGAAGATTGGTCGGCTTATGGGCATTGTTGTTTATTTATTAAATAATGGACGGACATCTGCACAAAAATTAGCGGAAGAATTTGAGGTTTCTGCCAGAACGATTGTGAGGGATTTAGAAACATTGGATCAGGCGGGTATTCCCATTCAATCTTTTTATGGCGTAGAAGGCGGCTATCAAATTATGGACAGCTTTGTTTTAGAAAAACAAGTTGCAACAAGTCATGAATATGATTGGATAGTCACTGCCTTGAAAGGATTGGCAAGTGCATACGAAAATAAAGGTTTAGAGCGGACTTTGGAAAAAGTAAAGAGTTTAAACCATACGGAAGGCGTTGCGGTTTCTGTGGATTTAGGCGTTGCAGGTGAAGATGACAAAATAAAGGAACAATTAAAGCTGTTGGAAGATGCAATCGGGAAAAAATGTGTTGTTCGGTTTTCTTATACCAATAGTCATGATGAAGTAAAAGAAATTCAGGTAGAGCCGGTTTTACTCCAATACAAATGGTATAACTGGTATCTGATTGGATATTACGAAAAGTATCAGAATTATTGTATGTTCAAATTAGTCCGTATGGACAGTCTGCAGGTAACAGATATCAAAAACACAAAAGCCCATCATCTTTCCGATATTAAGCTGAAAGATGACAATGAAAATACGGTGCATATCAAACTATATGGAAAAGCAGTCATAAAAGCGAAGTGCAGGGAATATTTGAATGGACGAATCACACAGGAATTTGAAAATGGTGATTTTGAGTATTGTTTTTCCGTACCGGAACATGAGACATTCTGGTATGGCGTGATTCTTTCTTTTGGAAACAAGGCTAAGATAATCGAACCACAAAAAGTAAAGGAGCGCATTATAAAAACATGTAAGGAAATACAAATGGAATATGAGGAGTGAAGCAGCATAAAACACTCCGGAATGGAGATTAAAATGAAAGAAATCAAAAGATATGAACTGAACGAAGAATGGGCACATGCGGGCATTATCGAAGCAGGAGATTTCTGTTTTTTGAGTTATTGCGTCGGCAATATCGGAGGCACGATTGAGCAGCAGATTAACGGGGCTTTTGATGAAATGGAAAGAAGACTGGCATTGGCAGGTCTGACACTTGAAAATGTAGTCAAGATGGATTGCTTATTCAGGGATGTCTGGAATATACCGGTGATGGAAAAAGTAATAAAAGAAAGATTCAAAAGCAAATACCCTGCGCGTAAGTCGATTCAGACCGAATTTGCCCATGTGGGGGGAGCACAGGGCTTACAATTTCAAGCGGATGCGATAGCTTATGTGGCAAGATAACATAATTGGAAAATGCGGTTTCTATTGCGGCGCCTGCCCTACCTGCCTTGCCGGAAACTGTAAAGGCTGCATAGAAGAACATAGAGAAGGAGACTGCTTTACAAGAGATTGCGTAATAAACCAAAGCCTAAACTTTTGCGGCCAATGTAAAGCATTTCCCTGCCAGACAATACTTACATGCCCCCATACAACAGTTCTGGATAAAGAATGGCTTCAATGGAAAAAACAATCTAAAACAAACCGCTAAATCCCACTTTTCCTTATACCGCCAAAAGTGCTTTTAATAAAAAACACTTCTGCCAGAGAGTGGCCTTCGCGTCATTCAGCCGACAGCGTACCGGTATACCTGTGAAGACCGTTTAAAAACGCCGGCATTTAGGCGCCGTTCTTTGGCGCCTTACGTGCCGCTGCGTTTTTATCCGAGCGAAAGCGCGTCTTCATAGGTATACCGGTACGCTGTCGGCGTGACTTGCTTATCCCCTCCGGCAGAAAAGAAAAACAATTTGACTTCTCCCTCACTCTGTTTTATGCTAGAACTTGACGGCATTGTTTAGATGCCGTCATGAGTTTTTTCGAGGAGAGTACGATATTCATGTTACACATAAGAAACAACAGCGGAAGAGAAGCATCTTCCCGCGTAAAAGATATGACAAAGGGGAACCCCTATTCCCTTATGCTGGCCTTTGCGCTTCCCATCTTTTTGAGTCAGGTGTTTCAGCAGCTTTATAATACCGCGGATGCGCTGATTGTCGGCAAATTTCTGGGGACAAACGCACTTGCGGCCGTTACTTCGTCGGGTACGCTGATTTTCTTGATGATTAGCTTTTTCATAGGAACTGCCATGGGCGGCGGGGTTGTGATTTCCAAGTTTTTCGGCGCGGGCGATAAGGAACAGGTGTCACGCGCTATCCACACGATTCTGGCATTTGGTATTGTAAGCGGGATTCTGCTGACGGTGGCGGGTGTTGCTTTTACGCCCACTTTTTTAAGGTGGATGCAGACCGATCCTGAAGTTATGCCGGAGGCGGTAGAGTATTTCCGGTACTACTTTTTAGGCGCGCTTGCCATGGTCATGTACAATATCTGCCGAAGCATTATGAACGCGCTTGGGGACAGCAGGCGCCCGCTGTATTATCTGATTTTTTCATCGATTCTGAACATTGTGCTGGATGTGCTGTTTATCGGCGTATTCCACTGGGGAGTCTGGTCGGCGGCAGTGGCGACGGTGATTTCACAGGCGGCAAGTGTCGTGCTCTGCATGAGGCATCTTTTGCAAAAAGGCAATATATACACGGTAGAGTTTAGAAAAATCCGTTTTCATAAGGCGATGCTGATAGAAATTATCAGGTATGGTCTGCCCTCGGGTGTTCAAAATTCCGTGATTGCCTTTGCAAACGTCATTGTGCAGTCCCAAATCAATTCTTTTGGCAAACTGGCCATGGCTGCTTATGGCACGCATGCCAAAATAGAAGGCTTTGCTTTTCTGCCCATCACCAGCTTTAATATGGCATGTACCACATTTATCAGCCAAAACCTTGGCGCAAGACAGTATGAACGTGCAAAGAAGGGCGCGCGGTTCAGTATTCTTGCCGCAGTGCTTTTGGCGGAGGTAATCGGTATCGGATATTATGTTTTTGCGCCGCAGCTTATCGGCATATTTGATAAGACAGCAGGGGTAATTGAGCTTGGTGTGCGACAGGCAAGAACGGTGGCATTGTTCTATTTTCTGCTTGCCCTTTCCCATTCCATAGCGGCTGTCTGCCGCGGTGCGGGAAAGGCGTTTGTGCCTATGGTGATTATGCTGTCCATTTGGTGTGTGGTGCGCATCGCTTACATTATCATCGTGATGCGATTTACCGGCGAGATTTCCTATATTTACTGGGCTTATCCGCTGACATGGGCAATCAGCTCGGTGATTTATCTGGGGTATTATTTGTTTTCTGACTGGGTTCATGGATTTGATGGAAAGGGGAAGACCGCATGAAAAAAATTTTACTGATTGCAACCGGCGGAACGATTGCTTCGGGATATACAGAGGAGGGACTTGCGCCGCAACTTGCCGTGGAGGAGCTTCTTCGCTATGTCAAAGAGTACGAAACTTTCTGTTCGGTGGATGCCTGCCAGCTTTTTAGTCTGGACAGTACTAATATTGAGGGGGAGCACTGGCTTAAAATGGCGGCGGCAGTTGAGGAAAACTACGACGCCTTCGACGGTTTTGTGATATGCCACGGAACGGATACCATGGCATTTTCCGCGGCGGCGCTGTCCTATCTGATTCAGAACAGCCGAAAGCCGATTGTGGTGACGGGCGCGCAGAAGCCCATCGATCTTCCGGTGACTGACGCACGCACCAATCTTTTGGACAGTCTGCGGTTTGCAGCGGATGACAGAGCGCATGGCGTCAATATTGTGTTTGGCGGTGTGGTCATAGCGGGAACCCGTGCCAAAAAAGAGCGTTCCAAAAGCTATAATGCGTTTTCCAGCATCAATTATCCGTCTATAGCAGTTATCAGGGAAGAGCGCATTACCTTCTATATTGATGACAAGGAAAAATTAAGCGGTGAAACCGTATTTTATCATAAGCTGAACGAGAGGGTGCTTTTGCTGAAGCTGATACCCGGGATGGATGCTTCGGTTTTAAACCGCCTTTTCCCGTTTTACGATGGTGTGATTATAGAATCTTTTGGAGTGGGAGGCTTTCCGGAATACGGGGAGGTTTCCTTTTTCAGTGAAGTGGAAAGGTGGGCGAAGGCAGGAAAAATCGTGATGGCGGCAACACAAGTCACCCATGAGGGAAGTGACATGGCGATATACCGTGTGGGCAGACTGATTAAGGAAAACTTTGGACTGATGGAAGCTTATGACATGACCCTGGAGGCTGTCGTCACCAAGATGATGTGGGGACTGGCGCAGGCGCAGAGCATAGAAGAATTCAGGGAATTGTTTTATACAACCGTAAATCACGATATTCTGTTTGTATAAATCAAATGATGATATATCTGCATATATAACAAGATAGGGGAACAGGCTTGAAAAACAACAGCCGCCGAAGTGCATTTGCATGGAGGCGGCTTGTTTTATTATATTATGAAAGAGCAGGGCAAAGGAAATGCAGTGCAGTGAAAAATTTTTTTGTGAGTTTTACTATGATACCTATGATGCGTTTTACCGGTATGTAAAGAGAATAACAGGAAGGGAGAGCGTGGCGGAAGACATTGTGCAGGAGAGCTACTGCACCGCGTATATGTGCCGGGATATGCTGATGAAACATCCAAATCAGGCCGGCTGGCTGTATAAGACGGCAGTCTATATTGCCGGCAATATGCGCAGGCGGAAAGAAAATCAGGCTCTGGCGCTGGAAGCAGTGCAGGAAACAGAGGCAGCCATGCGTGTGGCGGATGCCTACGAGGCGGTAGAGGTGAAAATTATGCTGCAGAACCTGCTGCCCCGAAAGGAGTGGGAATTGCTGCACAAGTATTATATAGAGGGGTACAGCGGTGCTGATATTGCGGGGCAGCTTGGAATTACAGAGGAAAACGTGCGGATGAGGCTTAGCCGGACGCGTAAAAAGCTGAGAGAAAAGCTGTCGTCTAAAAAATAAAATTGCCTGTTACATTTTGCCTGCCCCGGTACATTAACTTATTAGGGGCAGGAAGGCGGCAATGACTCAAAAGAGGAGGAGATATGGATTATTGAAACGGCTAAAAATAGCAATGGAAGGAATTGCCAGCGCGGGCTATGACGCGCTCTGTGCAGTGCTGGAGTTGGAATTTCTGTCGGACGGACAGGTATGGCAGTTTTATGATGTGCCTGAAGGTGTGTGGTATGAATGGAGAAAAACGGAGGCGGCTGTCTCTTTCTTTCATACCAATATTGTAGGAAAATATCATTCAGAATTAATAGGCAAGGCAATGGACTAATACGGGAAAACGGGCATAGGCTTTAAGGGGGCCAGCCCGTTTTTATTTTGTGTTCAAGTTTCATTGCGGAAACGGGCGTATTTTGTTATAATAAAGCATAATAAACCGTCTGTCGAAAGGACGGAGGATTTTAACAGCCATTCCGTAACGGAGGGGGAGAAGTCGATGATATTTAAGTGTAAAAACTGTGGAGGCAATGTGGTATATGACCCTGAGATACAAAAAATGCATTGCCCTTACTGTGATAGTGTGGACAGTGAAGAGAAAAAGACGGAGCAGCAGTCAATTTATAACTGTATCAACTGTGGCGGCGCAATCGGTAATATAGGTGATTTTACGTCGGCTTCCCGCTGTCCGTACTGTGGAGATTATATTGTTTTTGATGAGAGGGTTTCGGGCGTCTACAAGCCGAACCATATCATTCCCTTTGTTTACAGCAAGGAAATGACAAAGAAAAAGCTTCGTGAGAAATTTAAGTCCTGTGTGTTTGCCCCGAATGATTTTTTGTCCGAGGCAAAGCTGGAAACCATGAACGGCGCTTACGTCCCCTTTTGGATGTATGACTACCATGTGCATGGGAGATATGAAGGGGAAGGCAATAAGATACGAAAATGGGTGAGCGGCAACAGGGAATATACGGAGACCAGCGTGTACCACATTGTCAGGGAGATGGAAGTCGATTTTGACAAGATGCCGGTGGATGCATCCAATGCCATGCCGGACAACATCATGGATTTGATGGAGCCGTACAATTACGGGCAGATGATAGATTTTAAAGAGGAATATATGTCGGGCTTCTGGGCGGAGCGCTACAATCAGGACGATATGACACTGGAGCCTCGTGCAGTGGGCAAGGCAAAGGCAGATGCGGAGATTCTTCTGCGCAACAGCATAAGCGGGTACGTGGGTCTGAAAAGCAGCCTGAACAATCAGGTGACGCTGGCGAGGACGGAAACCAATTATGCGCTGCTGCCGGTATGGGTCTACAATTACAAATACAAGGGTGAGGATTTTATCTTCCATGTAAACGGGCAGACAGGAAAAATCGTAGGTAAAGTGCCTCTTTCCAAGGCAAAGGTATGGGGCTATGGCGCGACCGTGTTTGCTTCGGTGTTTACGCTGCTCATGCTGATACGTCAACTGCTTTTGTTTTTCTAAGACCGAATAAAAAGCGCAGATATAAACATGTTATGTGCAAAAATGGAGAGTAAAATGAAACAATATTTTTCCTATTTTAAGTTTTTATTTATCACGATTGGGGTTTTGGCGCTGCTTGTGGGCGGCATAGGTTTTTTGCGCAGCCTGACAGAAAAACATATCAGGAAAAACAACGCGGCGCCTAAAGAAAGAGTTTTTGACTATGCGGATGTCCTGACAACTGAAGAGGAAAAAAGGCTTGCAGAGCAGATAGCGAAGCGGGAAGATCAGATAGGCTGCGATATTGTTATCGTGACGATTGACATGTCCGTGCTGGAGCTGTATGGATATGGGTATAATACGGACAGCAACTGGATGCGCGCCATGCGGGACTTTGCCGATGATTTTTATGACGAAAATGATTTTGGTTATAACCGGGTTCATGGGGACGGTGCGCTGCTTCTGGATAACTGGTACGCGGGAGAGAAGGGAAGCTGGCTTTCCACCTGCGGGCGGGTGCTGGAGCGTTACTCTGATTCCATGATAGATTCTGTTCTGGACGATGTCTATGACAGGGTGGAAACAAGTCCATACAAAGCCTACAGCGCATATATTGAGGATATTTACCGCGATATGTCCAGGGGGAAAATCAATATCAATCCGTTGATTGTGCTGGCAGTTTCGGGTGTTGTGGCGTTGATTTACATTGCTTCCCACATGAAGACCAAAGAAGGGGAAAAGACGACGGGCGCTTCTACTTATGTGGAGAATGGAAGTGTGCAGTTTACCGTAATGCGTGACGAGCTTATCAACAAGCATGTGACAAGTGTGGTATACAGTTCCAGCTCCGGCAGCGGCGGTCATTCCGGCGGCGGTGGCAGGCACACAAGCCGTGGCGGCGTCAGTCATGGCGGCGGCGGAAGAAGACGCTAAAAGCGCGAGATTTATTTTGAGGCGGCATGACGGCAAAATGAAAGCGAGGGTTGAGTTATGGGAAGTGTAAATGAACGGGAGACTGTGCGGGAGCAGTACAAGACGGCGGATAAGCTGAATACAAGGATTTCCATTCATGAGAAGTATTCCACCAATAAACAGGGATGGGGCAGCTGGCTGTTTTCCCAATATGATATTTTTCCCAAGGCCAGGATACTGGAGCTTGGTTGTGGTACGGGAGATATATGGAAGTCCAATTTGCAACGGCTGGATAGAAGCGTTACATTGCGCCTGACTGATTTCTCGGAAAACATGGTTGCTGCCGTAAAGGAGACTCTTGGAGAACAGGATTTCATTTCCCATGGTGTGGTAAATATTGAGGATATTCCCTATGCTGCTGCTTCCTATGACATTGTAATTGCCAATATGATGCTGTACCATGTACCCGATTTGAATAAGGGCTTATTGGAAGTAAGACGCGTGCTGTCAGAGGATGGCTGCTTTTACTGTGCGACATACGGGGAGAATGGAATCATGCCGTTTATTACAGGTTTGTTAAGGGAATACGGCGTGACGGATACCACGAACAAAAATTTTACGCTGCAAAATGGATGTGAGATTTTGAAAGAGCATTTTACAGAGGTACAGAGAGTGGATTATGCAGATTCTCTTGCGGTGACGGATGTTGACGATATGCTGGATTATATTGAGTCGCTTGCCAATATGTCCCAGGCCGCGTCGGTTGGCAGGAGCACGTTAAAGAGGGTTTTGGAAAATGAGATGCGGGACGGCGTTTTGCATGTACCGAAGGAGTATGGCATGTTTATCTGCCGGAAGTGAGAGGATAAAAAGAATCTGCAAAAATGCAGTCTGTATGAAGTTTAAAGTTGTGCATTTTTACGATATGTGTTAAGATATAATTGGCGTTGCCAGACAGTACGGTAAGCGGTTCGCCTTTGCCAGAATGAGTACATTTTGAGAACTTCCGGTATCTTGGAGGTGATACATATGGAAAATAAGGGAAAGGAATGTTTGATGGTGGAATTAATAGTAGAGATTGTCGGTATTGTGGTGACTGTGATTAGCATTATCATTACGGTTATCAGCATCCGGCAGACTGCTAAGAAAGATAAGCATCAAAGAAGCAACCGTCCCGACCAAGGCTAAGGTTGCTTCTTTGTAAGTAACTATCCATTGGGCGAACCGTTACTGTACGGCAACGCCTTCTTTCATTAAATTGTATCAGAGCGATGATATCTTGTCAATGATTGATACATAAAAAAGCACCCACATGACGGTATGGGTGTTTTTTATGCGTTATATACATTTAAGCCATTTTGTTCACTGCGATAGCAAGGCGGGATACTTTTCTGGAAGCATTGTTCTTGTGGTATACTCCCTTGGAAGCAGCAGCCTCGATTATCTTTGTTGCATTGGCTAAAGCGGCAGAAGCAACAGCCTTATCGCCGGTTTCAACGGCAGCAAATACTTTCTTCATTGCTGTCTTAACGCTTGACCTAATAGCTTTATTTCTGTCAGCCTTGGTTTGTGCTACTAAAATTCTCTTTTTTGCAGATTTGATGTTAGCCAATATCTACACCTCCCATTTTCCGATGCTCTTGTTTTTTAGAAAATGTTTCATTTAGGCCTGACACGGACGACCAATGTAAACATACGCATATTATTGTAGAGGAACAAGACGAGAATGTCAATACATATTTTTCCGCTTTCTGCAAAAAATGTTACTGTTCAGTGTAATAAAATCAAAATGCAGAAAGGTACGGAGTAAAATGAGCTGTTTTCAGGTAAGGACGGATTTGGCACTGGAGGCAAGAGAGAGTATCACAGATGCGGACAGTACGCTGCGGGGTGTGAAACTGGAGGAAGATTATGATGAGGAGACGGATATCAGGGTCACCAAAGTAGAAATTACCACAAAAAATGGTGCAAAAGCCATGGGAAAGCCAATGGGCACCTATATTACCATTGAAGCGCCGAATATGCTGGAGCCGGACGAGGACTATCACCGTGAAATTTCCCATGTGATTGCGGGTCGGCTGATGGAAATCATACCCAATGTTGGAAAAGAGCAGGAGATTTTAGTGGTGGGGCTTGGCAACCGCAAGGTGACGGCAGATGCGTTGGGACCTTATGTTGTGGACAATCTGTTTATCACCAGGCATATCGTCAGAGAATATGGGAAAGCAGCATACAATAAAGAGCACATGAATATTATCAGCAGCATTGAGCCGGGCGTGACGGGAGAAACGGGAATGGAGGCGGCGGAAATTTTAAAGGGCGTGGTGGAACAGACTTCTCCCAACGTCATGATAGTGATTGATGCATTGGCAGCGAGAAGCACCAGACGGCTGAACCGGACAATACAGATTACCGACACGGGCATACACCCCGGTTCCGGTGTGGGAAACCATAGAAATGCCCTGACAAAAGAAAATATGGGAGTTCCCGTGATTGCCATAGGGGTTCCTACTGTGGTGGATGCGGCGACGATTGTAAGTGATGCGCTGGAAAAACTTTTAGGAGAAGCGGATGAGGCAGACAGGCGCTGTTATATGGAAAACAGCCGGAATGCATTATCGGAGTTACACAATATGTATGTGACCAGCAAGGATATTGATGCCGTTGTCAAACGGGTAAGCTATACGGTGTCAGAGGGCATCAATATTGCACTGGAACTGGCATAAGAGTATGTAAAGCGGAGATTGGTATAGAGAAAGCGGGGGAGGCATATATTACAAAAGAGGTGATATTTTGCGGTATTTAAAAGATTACGGGGGCGGACTGAGGCGCGTCACATCCTCTGTGGTACTGCTCCTTATTTTGTTGATATATACATGCGGCATGGGAAGCCAGAATTTTTTTCTGCCGCTTTTTACATATTCCGCGGATGGAGGCGAGGGTCCTGCAATGGCAATCAGCAATGGGCTGATGAGTCTGATGCCGCTCTGTTATTATAATCGGGAAAAAGTGGAAGAGCCGGAAGTACCACAAAGTGTGCTTCCTGCTGAAGAGGAGATTACTTTACATATTATATCGGGAGACGGAGAAGAGGGAAGCAGGACGGACAGGGAGCCGATAGAAGAACCGGTATCGGCTTCGGGAGAAACTCTGGAGGAGGCGCTGCAGTCGGAAGCGCTTACTTTGGATGAGCTTTTGACGCAGGAAAACAGTATGTATCGTTTTCAGGCACCACAAAAAGTGGCGGAGTATGATTGGGACGCGCTGACGGACTACGCCACACTGATCTCTACTTTTTATACGATTGACAGCACAGCACAGGGGGGCAGTGATTTGTTTAATCTGGAGAGTCTGATGGGCATGGATGTTACCATAGACAAGACGGGAGAAGGTCCGCAGATTTTAATTTACCATACCCACTCCAGAGAAAGCTTTATCGATTCAGAGCCGGGAAACCGTGCGGACACTATAGTCGGTGTCGGAGAGTTTCTGGCACAGCTTTTGACAGAGGAATATGGTTATACGGTTTTGCACTATACGGAGGAGTTTGATACGGTGAGGGACAGCGCCTATGCCAATTCACTGCCGGCGCTGGAGACGCTTTTGGCACAGTACCCATCCATCCAGGTGGTGATCGATTTGCACCGTGATGCGGGAAATGCAAGCCGCAATATGGTGATGGATATAGATGGCAGAAGGACGGCGCGCTTTATGTTCTTTAACGGGATATCCCGCAGTAAAAAAACGGGTGATATTGATTATCTCTACAATCCGAATCTGGAAGAAAACCTTGCCTTTTCCTTTCAGATGCAGGCAGCAGCAGGGCAGTACTACCCGGGGCTTACCAGAAATATATACATCAAGCAGTACCGCTACAATATGCACTTAAGAGGGCGCACCCTGCTCATTGAGCTGGGTGACGAGAACAATACGGTTGAGGAGGCAAAGAATGCCTGCTATCCGCTGGCTTTCCTTTTGGATGCGGTGCTTTCAGGCAAAGCCCGTCCTTGATAACGGATGTTATAGAAAGGTCTTGTTGATTTAAAATAAGAAAATGTGCTTTCTTGCCCACAGATATGCTGCCGTAGAGCTTATCCATACCGATGGAGCGGCAGGGATTGATGGTTGCGGCTCTCACGGCGCTTTCCAGCGGAATGCCCATGGAAACGGCTGTAAGCATGCAGCCATAAAGCGGCGTCACACTTCCGGCAAGTGTGCCGTCCGAGAGCACGGCGCGGCTGCCTGAAACAAAAACAGTAAGACCGCCAAGCCGGTAATGACCATCGGGCTTTCCCGCTGCTTCCATGCTGTCGCTGATGAGAACGATGCGCTCTTCCCCAAAAAGCCGGAAGGCAGCCCTGATTGCGCTGGGGGCGATGTGTACGCCGTCGCAGATAAGCTCGGCAAAGCAGGAGGGCGTATCGAAGGCGGCGCCGATAACGCCGGGCGAGCGGTGGGTGAAGGGCGGCATGGCGTTGAAAAGATGTGTCACATGGTCGGCGCCCGCAGAAAAAGCGGCCATTGCCGTATCATAGTCAGCTTCGGTGTGGGCGACAGAAAAGCGGAATTCTTCACAGCACTCTTCGATGCAGGAGATTGCGCCGGAAAGCTCCGGTGCAAGAGAAACCAGCCGGATGAGCCCGTCCGCCTTTTTTTGTAAACGCCGGAGCAGGGAAGCGTCAGGCTGTAAAATATGCGCGTCGTTCTGCGCGCCTTTTTTGTGTGCGCTGATAAAAGGCCCTTCCATGTGGATACCAATCAAGTCGGCGGTCTGCTGTGCGGTTTTACAGCAGAGCTGTGCCTTTCTGTAGTGCGCCGCGTTTTCGCAGATGCCAGATAAATCAGCTTCAGGAAGCGTCATGGTGGCAGGGCAGATGGAAGTGACGCCATGGGAGAGAGCAAAGGAACCGATGGCGTCAAAAGCATCGGGTGTGCCGTCACAGAAGTCGTAACCGTCGCAGCCGTGGAAGTGGATATCCGTCAGCCCCGGCAGCACGTAACAGCCTGCCGCGTCAAAGACGGAGGTGTCTTCGGCTAAATCCGGTGTATTTGCAGAACAGGATGTTGCTGTGTCCGAAGCGTTTTTTGTGGTGTTTGTATCAGAAGCATCGGGGGCAGTCAGGGCTGTGATGAGACTGCCGGATGTGTGTACCGTCATGGGGGCAAAGGTGTTATTTTCCGTAAAGACGAGGCCGTTTTTGATTATCATAAGGGGGAGATTCCTTTCCTGTGCCGCGGGATTGAAAGCGGCATGGTTTTCTTTTGCTATATATTATAATGCCCGGTGTTGGGGGATTCAATAGAAATTCGCACTTTGGGTGCGTAGGGAGGATTTGCGGCGAGTGACGCCGTTATCGGGGCTATATGCCTGTTCAGACGCGCTCTCGCTCGGATAAAAACGTAGTGGACGCTAGGCTCGAAAATACCTCGCCAAGTCATGCCTGCATGACTTTGTGCCACCGTTTTTATACGGTCTGAACAGGCATATAGCCCCGATAACGGCTGGAATCCGCAAGGACCGCTACACGCCTAAGTGACGCTTTGGGAAAACGCTGCGCGACAGGATTCAGGCTTGTTGAGTAAGGCAGCTAAAGACAACCAAACCACCGTTTACTTCCCCCATGTTCGCCATTGCAATTTTTCCCTAAAGCCATTGTTGCGATACGTCACATTTAGCTGTTATTATCTGCGGCAATCAGCCTGTACAGCAGCCCATTCCCAAAGGAGCCCATTAAGAAACGCCGGCACAAAGTCATGCAAGCATGACTTGGCGAGATCCTTTCGAGCCTAGCGTCCGCTGCGTTTCTTGCTGAGCGAGAGCGCGGCTCCGTGGGAATGGGCTGCTGTACAGGCGTGACTTGCCACAACCTCACTGTGACTTGCCGTAACCCTCAATTCCAAACGTAATATGCCGCAATTTCCACAATGTGAGCTTGTAAGAACGTACAATTCGTGGTAACATAAATTACAAAACAATGCAAAATTTACATACAAAAAATTGACAGAAAACAACATAAAAGGAGTAGCAAAATGGACGGTAATGAAAGATACAATGGGCAGCAGGACATGTCAGCATGGCAGCAGCAAAACGGCGGTGGACAGGCACCGGTAGGGATGCAGCAAAACAGCGGACAGATGCCAGCGGGACAGCCCTATAACATGCAGCCGTATAACGGCCAACAGTACAATGGACAGCCTTATGGCGGACAATCATATAGCGGGCAGCCGTACAACGGACAACAGTACAATGGACAGCTCTATAGCGGACAGCCATATAGCGGACAACAGTACAACGGGCAGCCCTACAATGGACAGCCATATAGCACCCAACCTTATAACGGGCAGCCGTACTACTACCAGCAGCCCCCGATGTACCAACAGCCTCCGAAAAAGGACGGCGTTGGCAAAAGGATAGGATATTTCTTTTTGGCGCTGTCTCCGGCGGCAGCAAGTCTGATTTTACAGTTAGTGCTAAGTCTTGCCTATATGCTGATTGTAGCAGTTATTGCAATAGTTTCCTATATGGGACAGCATCCGGGCGCATCGCAGGCGGAAATTGAAATGGTATGCAGTTCGGCGATAATGAGAAACCTGACGGGCGGCGTCTTTGTCTATCATCTTTTAGCACTGCCGATATTCGGACTGTGGTATTATTTTGGGTGCAAAAAACCGAAGCTGAAACAGTCTTTCAAAAATGTGACATGGAAAGCGGCTGCCATAGCTGTTTTCGGCGGCGTGGTGATGTGCCTGCTCAGTACAAGTA
>CAMWLB010000011.1 GCA_947174985.1 uncultured Lachnospiraceae bacterium
CCGCAACTCACCCCCCGTAAAGAAAAAGTGCCGTGGCTCTTAATCCGTAAGCTTCCACAGCACTTTTGCATATTCCTTGACTTTTTCAGACGTAACGCCGCAATTACTTCAGAGTAACCTTTGCGCCAACTTCTTCCAGTTTCTTCTTAACTTCTTCTGCTTCGTCCTTAGAAACGCCTTCCTTTACTGCCTTAGGTGCGCCTTCAACAAGGTCCTTTGCTTCCTTCAGGCCAAGACCGGTAATTTCACGAACTACCTTGATAACCTTAACCTTTTCAGCGCCGATTTCAGTAAGCTCTACGTCAAACTCGGTCTTCTCTTCTACTTCTGCGCCTGCGCCAGGGCCTGCTGCTGCAACAACAACACCTGCTGCTGCGGATACGCCGAACTCTTCTTCACAAGCTTTTACCAATTCATTTAATTCAAGTACAGTCAACTCTTTTACTGCATCGATAAGTTCCTGAGCTGTTAATTTAGCCATTTTTATTCCCTCCGTTAATGATAATTTTCAATAGTTTGTTTTCGTTTCGGGTTTATCGCCCGTTAAGCCTTCGCGGCAGATTATTCTGCTGCGGGTGCTTCCTCTGCCGCAGGTGCTTCTTCTGCGGGAGCTTCCGCTTCTGCTGCGGGCGCTTCCTCTGCCGGAGCTGCTTCTACCGCTGCTGCGCCGCCTTTTTCAGCCAACTGATTCATAACGCGTGCGAAGTTTGTGATAGGTGCCTGTAAGCTGCCAAGCAGTCTGGAAATAAGCTCTTCCCTTGCCGGAATACTTGCAATGCTTGCGATACCTGCTGCATCATACAGTGTTCCTTCTACAACACCGCCTTTGATTTCCAGCTTGTCAGCCGTCTTTGCAAACTTTGCAAGCTCTCTTGCGGGCGCAGTTGCGTCTGTGGAAGATACTGCCATCGCGCTGGGGCCTTCGAGATATTTGGAAAGTCCTTCAAAGTCCGTATCCTTGAATGCAAAATTCATCATGGTATTTTTATAAACCTTGTAGACTACTCCGGCTTCCCTCAATGCACGGCGAAGCTGTGTATCCTGCTCTACAGTAAGTCCTCTGGGGTCAACCAGCACAACAGACTGTGCATCCTTGATACGCTCAGAAATCTCCTGTACAATGGGCTGTTTTAATTCAACCTTTGCCATTTCTTTACCTCCTTATAGAATATTGTGGGAATTGCTTCCCTGCCGAAAGGAGCCTTATATAAGAGAAGCCCTCCTGAAGACAGGAGGGCAGAAAGTCTCAAATCCAAACTCTTTCCTCGGTAGGCGTCGTTCCTTACCCCTTCTTCCAACGCTTTCGCACAAATGACGCCATCTGTGCGGTTCGCGAAACGGACTGCGGGACCTACTGTCTTCGGCAATATATTTAAAGGAAAACCTTCCTTTAAAACCTTGTATAGAATATCACAGGAACCGCTGCCTGTCAAGCATTTATGCCATAACAGGCAGAGTTCCGTTTTCAGACCGCTTTGTCTCTCAAAAAGCGCTGGTCTTAGAACTTTGCAACGCTGACCTTTACGCCGGGTCCCATTGTAGAAGTCAGGGTAACGCTTCTCAGGTACTGTCCCTTCAATGCGGAAGGTCTTGCCTTTGTGATTGCTTCGATAAGCGCATCGAAGTTTTCCTGAAGCTGCTGCTCCGTAAAGGAAGCCTTGCCCACCGGCACATGGATGATGTTTGCCTTGTCAAGCCTGTACTCAATTTTACCGGCTTTGATATCGTTAATTGCCTTGGTTACATCCATGGTTACAGTTCCGGCCTTGGGGTTGGGCATCAAGCCTTTGGGACCGAGCACTTTACCAAGACGTCCGACAACGCCCATCATGTCAGGAGTTGCTACTACTACGTCAAAATCCAGAAATCCGTCATTCTGAATCTTCGGTACAAGCTCGTCGCCGCCAACATAATCTGCACCTGCTGCTTCTGCCTCAGCAACCTTGTCGCCCTTTGCAAAAACCAGCACCTTAACCGTCTTACCTGTTCCGTTGGGAAGCACTACCGCACCACGAACCTGCTGCTCTGCATGACGTCCGTCACAGCCGGTTCTGATATGCACTTCGATTGTCTCGTCAAATTTTGCAGTCGCTGTCTTCTTTACCAGAGCGATTGCATCTGCTGTCTCATAAAATGTTGTGCGATCTACCAGTTTGGCAGCTTCGCTATATTTCTTACCATGCTTCATTATAAAATCCTCCTATGGTTCCAACGACAGTTTCCTGTCTCCCAATTCTGTTTTCAGCTACTTTGCCACTACGGCATTAATCTTCTACTACAATACCCATACTTCTTGCAGTTCCGGCTATCATGCTCATAGCTGCCTCAAGGCTTGCCGCATTCAAATCCGGCATCTTCATCTCGGCAATCTCCTGAACCTTTGCCTTGGAAATGGTTGCTACCTTGGTCTTGTTAGGCACGCCCGAACCGGACTTGATGTTACATGCCTTCTTTAAAAGTACTGCAGCAGGCGGAGTCTTTGTAATAAAACTGAAGCTTCTGTCTGCATATACGGTGATGACAACAGGGATGATTACGTCGCCCTTATCTGCTGTCCTTGCGTTGAACTGCTTTGTGAATTCAACGATGTTTACGCCGTGCTGTCCCAGTGCAGGACCAACAGGCGGAGCCGGTGTTGCTTTGCCGGCAGGAATCTGTAACTTGATATATCCTTCTACTTTCTTTGCCATAATGGCACCTCCTATAATGTGGTAGTTTGGCGTCCCGCAGTCATCTGCAGAACTCCCACGGTGCATTTCCAAAAAAATGCACTTTCTTGCTGCCTATATTATCTGCCGGTTTGGGAAGCTGTCCCGTCCCCGCCAGAGAATACCGTTTTCTGCTGTTTACAGTTTTCTTACTTCTGCAAAGCCTATCTCGACGGGTGTTTCCCTGCCGAACAGCTCTACATTGATGGTGGCTGTCTGCTTGCCATAGTCAAGCTTCTGCACAATGCCAACCGTATCCTTCCATACGCCTGCAACAACTGCAATGCTGTCACCTTCGCCAAAATCAATGGATACATTTTCCAGCTTGATGCCGAGCGGCTTCATCTCTGCCTCCGTCAGCGGCACAGCCTTACTTCCCGGTCCCACGAATCCGGTAACGCCTCTGGTGTTGCGGACAACATACCAGGTATCGTCATTCATTACCATATTAATCAGAACATAGCCGGGGAACATTTTTTTCTGCACCGTCTTTTTGACGCCGTTCTTAATCTCCACAACGTCCTGCAGGGGAACCCTCACTTCCAGAATTTCTTCCGCAAGATGCTTATTGTTCTCAATGGTTTTCTCGATATTGGCTTTCACCTTGTTTTCGTATCCGGAGTATGTGTGCACTACATACCAATTTGCCTCTGCCATACAATCCCCCCTGCCTATAATGATGTCAGGAAGTTCACGCCGTACTGAGCCGCAACATCAATAATGGCAATGATGACTCCTGCCACAAGTGAAATTGCAACAACCGCAACGGACTGTTTGAACATGGTTTTCCTGTCAGGCCACGAAATCTTTTTAAATTCAATCTGAACATTTTTAAAGAAGCTCTGCTTCTTCGTCTTTTCCGCTGAATCTGCCATTGTCTCTCCTTTCCCGTCGGAAATTACTTGGTTTCCTTGTGAATTGTGTGAGTTCTGCAGAATCTGCAATATTTCTTGATTTCCATTCTGTCAGGATGTGTTTTCTTATCCTTCGTAGTGTTGTAATTGCGCTGTTTGCACTCTGTACATGCCAATGTAATTCTTGTACGCATCTTTCCACCTCCACGCGTTTTTTCCTATTTAAAAATATGCATAAAAAAAAGACCTAAATCTCATCTCGCCTAGCTACTATAACACATTCATGCACCCCCAGTCAACGCTTTTCTCCATTTTTATTATTTTTTTAAAAAGAACGGCAGTCAGCTATTGCCCTGTCAGGAAAAAAGTGGTATACTATACGCACAAAAGTAGGTTTTTCTGCCCTTAATGCATATTATATAGAAACGGATTTTATCCGCTGCAACGGATTATAGCGGAAATATGCGCCCATTTCAAGGACGAAAGGAGGGATTCCCGGTGAACACCGCTATTTTGACAAACGTATATAACCATTATCTGACATCATATGCGCCGAAAAGCACGAATACCGGCAAATACGACACTCATAAAAAAAGTGAGCTTCGCAATGTATATGATTCCATCGTAAAACTAAACAAAGAATCCCCCTGGTATCTTGATACAAAGAGCAGGGAAACTCAGATATTTGCGATTAGTTTAAAGGAAGGTGCGCGTGCGCTGCACAATACCATCGCCTCCATAGGCGGTCTGGAGGACACGCAGTCTCTGGAGCAGAAGACTGCCTACTCTTCTGACGAAGAGGTTGTTACCGCTACATTTACGGGCGATGCCAGGAGCAGCACCCTTTCTCCCACACTGACGCTTACAGTAAACCGTCTGGCGACTTCTCAGGAGAACATGGGAGCGTACCTGACAGACGAGCGTGTCGGTCTTGAACCCGACACCTATTCCTTTGATGTTTCCATTAATGACTTGAATTATGAGTTTCAGTTCAATATAAATGAAGATGACACCAACAAGGACGTGCAGGAACGGTTAGTCCGTCTGATTAATAACTCCAATTTAGGAATTCAGGCCCGCCTTGACGAGGGAGACAGCCGCAGTTCCATCCGGCTCACCTCTACTGCCACAGGACTGCCGGAAGGCAAGCAGGAAATCTTCCGCATCTCCGATGACCGCACCAGTAAGGCCGCAGGCGCTGTAGACTATTTTGGCTTAAGCTATATTTCCAGACAGCCGGTCAATGCTTCCTTCATCTTAAACGGTGAGGAACGCACTGCATCCTCCAATACTTTTACCGTAGGAAAGATGTTTGAACTGGAATTAAAATCAGTCAGCAAGCCGGATACCTCCGTCTCCATCGGGTTAAAGACGGATGTGGAATCCCTTACCGACAATATAAACACTCTAATCGGAAGTTATAACAGCTTTATCTCTGCTGCCGCTTCCTACCGTCAGAGCCAGCATCTGAGCGGACGGTTGATAAGTGAAATGGGACGCCTTGCCCTTCATTATGGCGCGGATTTTGAACAGATGGGACTTCATCTGCAATCTGACAGCACCATTTCCATAGACGAGGAACGGCTTTCCGAGACTGCCTCCTCCACGGATGGTTCCTTTTCTCACGAGACATTAAAGAGCTTTACCAATGCTCTGTTGCAGAAGACCTCACAGGTTTCCATTAACCCTATGAATTATGTGGACCGTGTTATGGTTGCCTACAAAAACCCGAACCGCAATTTTGCAAGTCCGTATATTACCAGCGCCTACAGCGGCATGATGTTTAACGGATATTGCTAAAACCTAAGTATATAAAAACTGCTGATACCCGCTGCAATGCGATGGTTTCAGCAGTCTTTTTTTAATATCCGCAAAACATCCTCCACAATACCGCACAACAGTGCGGCATTGTGCTCCGCATCATCTGCCGCTTCCGTCCGTTTCCAGCCCTTCACTTCCTTCAAATAAGGAATCTCCGAATAGCGCTCTGACAGATACTGGCAATATTGCGCATCGACACAGTAAAAAAACATGGCAATGCTCAACTGCTTTTCCAACTGTTTTTCATTTGGAAGCGTATCGTCAAGCAGGATATGAATCTGCTTGCAGTCGAGCAGATTGTAGGCAATGCTGCCTGCCAGAGTCCCCTGTTCAAAGCCCCAAAGATTAAAATCCACAAACAAATCTGCTTCCGCTTTCCTGATATCCTCGCGCGCCGCCGGTTTTTCCGCCGACCATACCAAAATATCCGCGTCCCGATACTGCTGCTGCAGCTTTTCCTTTAACAACTCCACTGTTCTTTTTCGTGTTCCCAAAAAGGAATGTGCGATTAAAATTTTCACTGTATTCCCCCTGTTTTTATTTCTCTGTCTTATCCGGACGTTTCTCTTCCTTGTTTCGATTTCACGTTGCACCGTTCCCTAATTTGTATTACAATGGTACTAGATTCTTGCGCTAAAATGGATGGATACATCAAAGGAGGATACCACCTATGGCAACCAACAAAATGGAACAGTTAGAAGCATTAGGCATTTTGGCTGATTTTAACGACCGCCTTCTCAAAAACCTTCCCACAATCATTGGCGAATTGTCCGGAAAACGGCAGGCTGATACCGATGCCTACTTACAAAACATCCTGGATTCCATCAACTGGGAAATAGTCGTTACCAGCAACAGCCTTGATTTACTCAACGAAGGCCGTGTGCGAATCGAGAAGGATGTCTTCAATCAAAAGGTGATGGCGCTAAGCGAAGCTCTCTCCTCCAAAAATGATTCTGAGATTGCTGCTGCCCTGCAGGATTTAATTCCCTGCTTCGAGCAGCTTGGAAACGCCGCAAAAGAAGTCACCGCATAGTTTGTGCTTGCGGCGGCTTCCGCCGCGGAAATCTTTTTCTTTTTCAGACCGCCTCTCCGGTTTACTCCTGCACATCAAGCCACAAACCTCTTTCATGCAGCATTGCCAGTTCCCTCTTATAGATAGGATATCCATGCGCCTGTGTATTCTTCTCAAAAACCATATAATCACCATAGTATGCCCGCAATACTTTATCGCAATCAGAAGGCACCGTCAAAACCATATTTTCAAAGGGCATTTGTGCCGTACCAAGCCATCCCTTCTGCACAAAAAAATCTATTCCGTTGATATAATCCGGATAAAAGGTCAGCAAATCCGACTCTTGCGAACCATACAGTGTGCATATCCTGTCGTATAATTTAAGGAGCTGGTTTTCCAACGATTTGCTTCTATCAAAGGAAACATGGCAGGCTTTCTCCAATTCCACAAGCCCTTCTTCTACCGCTTCTCTCGCCTCTTGTGCTTCCTCCTGTGTCGCATCTCTCATGTCGGTGTGTAAATATTTTACTGATGTCACAACAGCATGTACCATGCCGAGCAGAAGCTTCTGTGCTTCGGCTGCCTGCCGGTCGCGCGGAAAGTAATCCAACGGGAAAACATCCACGCCAACCACAAACGGACAGCCATGAAAACGGGACAGCCGCTCTTCTGAAATATCTACCACCAGTTCATTGGTGACAATGGAATGGTACTGTGTCCATTCCTCTTCCTCAAAGATATTGCGCATATGCCAGCCGGCAGGCAGTTCCTTTCGCGCAATTTGCAAAAACCTTGTATAATCCTCACGTTTCATGGCAATATCAATGTCATCATCCCATGGAATAAATCCTTTATGCCGCACTGCACCTATCAGAGTTCCATAAAAGGCATAGTAAGTCAAATCATATTTTTCACAGATGGTAATTACCACCTGCAGCACTTCCATCTGTGCTGCCCAATAACGCTTCATGGTCTCGCTGACGGTAAAACCACATCTGACTTCCTTTTGAAAATAATCTTCCGGAAATTGTAACATCCTATCTTTCTCCTCTATTTCGATATATATTTTCCTGCATCTTTAAAAAAGCCCGCTACAATCAGCAAAAGAATCATTCCTATTGGAAATGCCGCGATAATGGACACCGACTGCAGACTGTATAAGGATTTTTCCGAAAAAACCAATGCTATCGGCAGCAAAATAAACACAACCGCCCAGAATGTACGGATTTTCTTATCCGGTTCTTCCCCGATTGGCAGCCTCTTGTAAGAATAGCATGATACCACCATCGTGATGGAATCAAAGGTTGTCGCGTAAAAAGCAATCATTGTCAGCACCAAAAGAAACAATGCCAATTTACTTAATGGCAGGGTATCAAAAATATTCAAAATTGCTTCTGAACAGCTTCCGCCGGCGGCAATAAAGCCGGAGATATCCACACCATGCTTCATTTCCTGTGCCAGTCCATAATTTCCCAAAACAATAAAAGAAGTGAAAGTTCCCAAAAGTCCCCATCCGTACCCGCCAAGCACAGTGTTTTTTATTGTGCGCCCCTTGCTAATCATGCCAATGAAAAACGGCGTCGCTACGCACCAGACCATCCAATAAGACCAGTAATAAATGGTCCAATTCTGCGGAAAGGAATTTTCCCGCAGCGGGTCCATCCATGTTGACATAACCGGAAAATTCTGAATCAGATTACCCAGCGCTGACAATCCGGTCTCCAAAATGTAGACAGCTTCTCTGCCGGCAAAAAGAAAATATAATAACAACGCAAAGAACAGACCGGCACAGCAGGAAGCCAGTTTTGCTATCCCTTTCATGCCAAACCACACTGTCAAAGTATAAACTGCTGCAATCAAAAGCAGCAGCAGGATGGTCAGGGCTGCTCCGTCCCGAAAACCAAAAATGCGGCTTATTGCGGCAGAAAGCAGCGGCGTGGCAAGTGAAAGGGTAGTTGCCGTACCCGCAATCAACGCAAAAATGGCAACCAAATCTATAATCCTGCCCCATGCCTTATCCGTTTTATTGCCCAATATGGGGCGGCAAGCCTCTGAAAATTTCTGTTTATCCCGCTTTCTGACATGGAGCATAAAGCCAAAAGCCACGGCAAGAATGATATAAAATCCCCATGCAATCGGTCCCCAATGAAACAGCGGGTAGGTAGACGCCCATTTTTGAATTCCGCCCAAATCCTCAATATAAGATTCCTTTGCGTACAGTGCCCATTCACACAGGGAATAAAACAGGATATCGGCAGCCATGGTGGATGTGAAAATCATGGCACCCCATTTGAAAGAAGAATACTGTGGCTTTTCCGTATCTCCGAGCCTTATCTTTCCATATTTAGAAAATGCAATATACAACGTACAAAGAAAAATACCAATTCCCAGCAACGCATAGTAGATGCCTCCTTCATTGCCAAGAACTCCTCTGACCCGTTGCAGAACCCCTTCCGATTGTTCCGGAAACAGCATAAACAACGCACATAACAGAATAACCCCAACAAACGGGATAACCGTGGAAAACCAGTCAATTTTTCCTTTCAGATGTTCGGTGTTTTTCATCCTGTGCCTTCTCCTTATATACTGTAATACTGGTATTTTCTGTCAAAACGCTTTAAATCCTCCAACGAGTCAAACTCATAAATTTGATTCCGCGGATATCGCCTCATCTTCATTTTTAATTGCGGGAGATTTTCCATATATATATGCTCCCACAGTTTGTTCTTCGTGCTCTCTTCTCCATATACCTTTTCTATTATGGTAATGAACTTCCGACTGAAATCTATACTCCAAAATGCATGTCCCATCATATACCACTGATTACAGCCGCCGATTGTAATACCTGTGATTTTCCCTTCATCATCCGTCTGCAGGCACCATTCGTCCGTCTTGCCTTCCGAAAAAACGGCTGCATAATAGGATTCTTCCACTTCCTGCTCAAAAGGATTTTCCATAAAATAATTATCCGCTGAGCAAATGTATGTGTTTTTTAGGTAATCTCGTGCCACCCAGATAGAAGAATGATTGTTGCGCGTCAAAAATTCCGGATTTTCAACCAAAATTATACCATATTTTTCTTTTAACTAGTAAAATTGTTCTTTTTTATATCCGATAACCACTACGATTTCCTTGATTCCGGCTTCCTGCAGCTGGCGTATCTGTCTTTCTATTAAAATTTCACCGCGCACTTCAAACAATGCCTTTGGCTTTTCATAAGAAAGCGGCGCCAGACGGCTGGACAGTCCTGCCGCCATAATCACTGCATTGTCTACAAAATACCCCATGTTTCCTTTTCCTTTCCCAAAGCCTCGGATACAATCGTATAATAATCTCCCGCATACTGATACTGCCGCGATGCGTACGCATCAAAATGCACGCCCAGACTCTGCTTGTATTCGCACCAGTTACTCCACAAAAGACCGCACGCCGCCACATAACAGTAAATTTTAATGCGGGTTTCCTCCTGGCATTCCCCTTCAAAGTAAAGCCCTATCAAGTCGTCCATCTGTCTTTTCGTATATCCCGCATAAATACCAAACATGGCAATATCCACATGCGGGTCCTGCATTCCCGCATATTCCCAGTCGATTAAATAAATTGCCTCCGGACCCGCCTCCTTTTTATGGAACAGAAAATTATCAGGCACCGCATCAATATGTGTTAAGGTCTTATGCCCGGCATGTGCATCCATGTAATTCTTCAGGGAAAACACCCTTTTCTTTCTCTCTGCATAATCCGAATGCTGCGACTTCCGACTTCCCCACAGGGATTCATAAAAATCAATCTGTTGAAAAATAGAAAATTCGTGATTTGTGTACAGATTCATCCCATGAAATCTCCTCAGCACCTTCATACATTTGCTGACATCTTCCATATCCTCCGGATTGCACACTCGGGACGGCTCCAGATATTCCGTGATTTTATATCCGTTGTGCGGATCTATGTACAAGCAGTTATCCCCAATTCCTCTATCGCGGATAATCTGATAAACCTCCGCCTCTGCTCTCCGGTTAATCAGCCGATCTGTCCCTTCTCCTGGAACCCGTATCATATACTTTTTTCCTTCACATTCAAATAAAAAGGAATGATTTGTCATTCCTTTTTTAATTAAGAAAAAACCACTTATCTCCTCTTGTTTTACCTGCAAAACATTTGCCGCCAGGACAAGGATATCTTTCTGTGTTTTCTTACCTTCCACTCTGCTGCCTTTCTTCTTTGTCACTATAAAACGAGAAGACTAACCCGACCTCAGATTAGTCTCCGCTTCTTTTACTGTAACTCTGTCTGTGCCATATCGAGCGCCGCTGCAATCACCTTGTCCATATCGTAATAACGGTACTGCCCCAATCTGCCGCCAAACAAAACATTCTTTTCCTTCTTTGCCAGTTCAGCATACTGCGCATAAAGTGTGTCATTCTGCCTGTCGTTGATGGGATAATACGGCTCATCGCCTCGCTTCCACTCTGCCGGATACTCTCTGGTGATCACCGTATCCGGCTGCGTGCCGAACTCAAAATGCTTATGCTCGATAATGCGCGTGTAAGGAACCTCCCGCTCTGTGTAATTTACCACTGCATTTCCCTGATAATTCTCACAGCCTGCAAGTAATTCCTCTTCAAAACGCAGGGAACGATACTGCAATTCTCCCAGAAAATAATCGAAATACTCGTCTATCATGCCGGTATAAAGCACCTTCCCAAAAGTATCCGCCTCCGCTCCCTTCGCGGCATTTTCTCTTAAAAATTCCTTGTAGGATACGCCAAGGCGAACCGGCGTATCCCCAAGTATCTTTTCTACAAGCTTTGTATAACCGCCCTTCGGAATCCCCTGATAGGGGTCTGTAAAATAGTTATTGTCATACACAAACCTAAGAGGCAGCCTTTTGATAATGAAGGCGGGAAGCTCTTTACAGTCACGTCCCCACTGCTTTTCCGTGTAGCCCTTTATCAGCTTCTCGTAGACGTCCGTACCGACCAGTGATAACGCCTGCTCTTCCAGATTCTGCGGCTCTGCGATGTGCAGTCCGGCAATCTGCTCCGCAATTTTTTCCTTCGCCTCTGCCGGCGTCTTCACATCCCACATCCTGCTGAAAGTGTTCATATTGAAGGGCAGATTGTATATCTGCCCTTTATAGACAGCTACAGGAGAATTAATGTAGTGATTGAACTCAGCGAACTGCTGTACATACTCCCACACTCTTTTATCTGAAGTATGAAAAATGTGGGCGCCGTACTTGTGTACCTGTATGCCCGCTCTTTCCTCTGTGTATACATTGCCCGCAACCACCTTCCGCCTGTCGATCACCAGACAGCTTTTTCCGGCATGTTGTATTTCCCGGGCAAACACAGCTCCAAAAAGCCCAGCGCCAACAATCAGATAATCATAATTCATGGAAACCTCCGCACAGATACCTCATTCCTGCTTATTTTGACTTTCTGGATTTCGCCTTATACTTGTCAATCTGCACAAAGTCATCCATCAGTTCCAATATCTTGTCCCTGCCGCTCTGATTCAGTTTAACATAGTACTGCATAACACGGTTTTCTAAGAGCTGAGCCCCCAGAGAAGTGTCTCTCTCCAACGAGCTGAAATCTACAGGGTTCAGGCTCAGCTTATCGCACATTCTGATTACGGTTCCATAAGCCATTCCGTCTATGCCACGCTCCAGCGCCGTCACAAGCGTACTGTAAGGAATTCCCATTTCCAAAGCAAACTGCCTCACACTTCTATACTGCCTTAATATCTCTTTTTTTAATATCTCTGCTTTTGTCATACAAAAACCTCCCTTAAAATATACAAATATGTGACACAAGGATAGTTTACGATATACCGTCTTTTTTTTCAAGAGAAGGTTTCAAATTCATCAAAAATTAAGGTTTTGTTTAGAATTTGGTAATTCAATGCCTCCAAAGCCCGGTTTACGCCTAATGTTTGCCCGCTCACTCCCGTCAGCCAATCCGCCCCGAAAAATACTTTCCCATATCCGCCAAAAGACGCAGGACAGAAGGATGCAGCTCTTTCGGGAAGCTCTCCATGCAGCGGAAGGTCTCAAAATTGATAACGCCTTTATAGTTTATTTCGCGCAGCCCCCGTAAGAAGCCCTCCCAATCTGTCGCAACCGGATTCCAACTCCGCGCAAAGGTAAATGGCATAGTATGCAAATCACTTACACCGTCATTATCATGAATGTGAAGGATTTTCAACCTGTCCCCCAGCGCCATCACAGACTGGTAGAGGTTCTTTCCCAGTATATTGGCATGTCCTATGTCAAAACAGAAGCCGAAAAGCTCCTCTCCCGCCACTTCGTTTAACTCATCAATCCATTTTGCCGCTTCCGCAAAATCGGAGCAGACACCTTCTGTCAGGTGCCCATTCTGATCCATAAACATATTTTCCAGACAAATGACAATCCCGTATTTCTTTGCCAGCGGAATCAGACTTTGATACATTTCCATATTAAAGTCATGCTCTTCCTTTTTGCTGCACTCATATGACAGCGTCACCGGATGCACCACCAGATACCTGCCACCCATGCGGGAACAGATATCCATACAGTTCTCAGTGATGCGGAACATCTTTGCGTTGACTTCGTCCATTCCTTTCTGTCTCAGAGGAAAGGGCGCATGCATCTGCTCAAAGGTAAGCCCGCAGTCCGCCGCCGCTTTCGCATGAGGCGCAAAGTCCTTCCACACCTCTTCCACCTCTCTGTCCAGCACCTCGTTTATCTCTCCCCGATATACCATGGTACAGTGCAGATACTCGTCAAAATTAAAGTCAACACAGTCAAATCCCGCTTCTTTTATCCTGCGGTAGCCCGCCTCTATATCTCCCTGTATAATGCTTCCTGTAGATTGTATGCCTATTTTGTGCATGATGATTCTCCTTTCTTTTCGTAAGCCGCAATCCTGCTGATATCCTTTATATACTCCTCTACCTTGGCACGTCCCAAATCGTTTAGTTGATTGTAATATGCCAGCAGCCGCTTTTCCATTTCACTCGCCGCAGTTTTTCCATGGCAGACAGGCTCAAGGTCTATGGCCTCAATGTCCAAAAAACGACAGATATAATCAAGTTTTCCCCATGCCATGCCGTCGATTCCATGATTCAGCGCACTGACTAAAGTTCCGTGCGGAATCTCCGCTTCTCTGGCAAAAGCACGGATGCTGGGATATTTCTGCAATATGATTTCTTTTAATTTCTGCGAACGTTCGTCCATATATATCCTCTTTTTTGTGAAATGGCTTGAAAACGGAAAAGAAGTATGATATACTCTGTTAAAAGGTGGTACTAAGTTGTACCCCTTGTCAATGGAACTAAGTTACAAAAAATAACCGCAGCACCTTGGCACAGGGGCGGTTATTTTTTGTCCTTACGACTTATCTTGTATACAAGACCTATCAGCGCTATGATAAACAAACCCAACTGTATGAGCGTATCATATGTAACATACTGCATAGGCATCCCCCCTTTCCCAAGGGGACAACCGTTCCCACTTCCATCAGTATATCACGTTTTGTTTTATTTTTCAATCATTGTTTGTTTTTTCATCCATTCCTAAAACAAGCTTCTTTTGTCCCCGCTATTTTTGCTCCAATACGCGACATGTTATAATAAGTAATTTTCGGTGCCAGCGCAATCCTGTCTTCAATCCATTTTCTATAGGCAATAAACATACTGTCTGCATACACAGTGGTGCCCCCGACGCCTTTTATCGGCAGCATATCCTCCATGCCTTTCACCGTTCTGTCCATCGTTCCTTCCGCATGGGAGACTCCGTTTGGATATGCCAAATCCACGCCGACAAGGTATATACTCCCGGCGCCGAAACGAATTGCTGCCTCTATTGCCAGATGTGTCACAGTCCCTCCTATTGCCCAGGCCTCCTCACTTTCCATTTCTTCATGAACGCCGGGCAGGGGAACCAGATATTTGTCTCCCTGATAGTTTGCTGCAAACTTCCAATATGCCGTCACGCCGAGCAGCATAGGCACATTTTGATCCTCCAGCCCCTCTATCTGCCTGTAGGTTCTCGCCTGCGGATCCAAAACAGTGACGATATCCGGCACAATACCATTCTCCAACAATTTTCTAAATACCGTTCCCACGGCAATTATGGTTTTTCTTCCCTGATTCTGTTTCAAAAATTCCAAATTATCATCCAGAGAAGGTCCTGCCGCGACAATAATAAATTCCGTATCACTGCTTAAAAAGAGGCGACTCAAGTCCGAGATCGGATGGCAGTCACTCCTCTTGTTGTTCCAATAGTTCAATTCACTATCCCAATGCAGTTTCTTAGGTGTGGCAAACTGCATATACACGTCTTCCAGGCTCCGCCGCACATCAGCCGGTTCACCATAAATCTCCGGCAGAAAAACATAGTATCCCATATCTTCCTTTGCCGCACTCTTTAAAAAAGCAACCGGATTCTCATCCAGAACCACTTCCAGCCTGTCCTCCGGAATCCAATCCAGAACGCCGTAGCTTCTTGCATATTCCACCATTCTTGCATCTTTCTCAAACACATGAATCCTGACAGTTCCTGCCGAAATGACATATAGCTGGTAAATCAGATAGCCAAGCCCCAGGCCCCGGATGGAATATTCCTTCTTTTGGGGCGTAAAAATATATTCCGCCAGCTTTCTCGCCTCCCACATGGGGTCAGAAGCACTGTGTACATATTTATTGTGTTTCAAGTCCTTCAACGTCAAAAAACCGGACGCACTGCTTTCAAACTGGTAATCCCCTTCCTCATTTTCCACGCAGATATCTCCGCCACAAAGCCTTATTTTTTCCTGAAGCAGCGGCAGTATCTTCTTTTCTATCACGTCGCCCCGCATAACCGAATCGTTGTCAATGCCGGTAAGTGTCTGTATTTCATTCCACAGCGCCAGCCCCTTTTCCCTATCCTGCTGCAAATATTCCTTACATACTTCGCACAATGGCTGAAAGCTTTCATTGCATATTTCGCCCATATGAAGTTCATCATGGATTCTGGCATATTCCACTGCCAGTTTTAATCGGTATGCCAGTTCTGCCTCTTTATAAATCTCTTCCAAAAATGCTTCCGCCATAGCTTTCCTCCATTGTATGCAGCCCTTTTCGTATCTTAACAGGACAACTATATCACAAAGAAAAAATACATTCCATAGCGGCACGCAAATTTTACATGAATTTGTCAAAGATTATTTGACTTAATTTAACCAAAAAACTATACTTGATTGTAGAAAAATGAGATTATTCGGACAATGCTACAGGAGCGCGGACATATGAAAATATTGTTTTACGATATGGGCAGCTATACCTACCATGATTTTCTTTCTTATCTGAAAAAAGCAGGACACACCTGCAAGACGGTATACTACCATTTTCCCGACAAATTCCATGATGACTTTTTTTGCGAGCGCTTTGCTGAGTATCTTTCGGGCGAAGTCTACGACATTGTCATCAGCGTCAATTTTTTTCCGCTGGTCGCACAGCTCTGTCACCAATACCACATAAAATATATTGCGTGGTGTTACGACAGCCCGTTGGAGGAGCGTCTTTCGGACTATTTTCACTATGAAACCAACTATATTTTCCTGTTTGACAGAATAGAGGCAGCGCAGTATCAGGCTGCCGGATATACACAGGTATTTCATCTGCCGCTTGCCGTCAATACCGACAGGCTTGATTCGCTTGCCTTCAGTGCTTCCCAGATTGCCGCACATTCTGCGGATGTGTCCTTTGTGGGTAATCTCTATGATTCTCCTCTGGATACTCTGCTTTATGCGGCGGACAGCTTTACCAAAGGATATATTGAGGGAATCCTTCAGGCGCAGCTTCGCATTTACGGCTGCTACCTGCTTGACGACCTGATTACAGAGGATTTGCTGCAGGCAGTCAACCATTCTTTTCAAAAAATAGGGCAGACCAATCTTTCTCTCAATCACCGCGGTCTGACCTATGCAGTAGCCACTGAAATCACCCATTTAGAGCGAAGCTTCCTCTTAGAGCAGTGCGGTGAGTTGTTTGACACCCATTTTTATACAACAAAGCCCTGTGACCTGCCCTATGTCAAGCTCTGCGGACCCGTCAAATACGAGGACGAGATGCCCTGTGTCTTCCGGCACAGCAAATTGAATCTATGCCCAACCCTGAAATGCATCCAGTCCGGTATTCCTCTCAGGGCTTTGGACATTATGGGTGCGGGAGGCGTCCTGCTCTCCAACTACCAGCCTGAGCTTGCCGAATATTTTGAAGACGGAACCGATTTGATTTTATACGAAAGCATGGCAGATGCGATTGCAAAGGCAGATTTTTATCTGAAACATGATGAATTGAGAAGGCAGATTGCCCGAAACGGGTATCATAAAGTCAAAAAAGAATTCTCCTATCCCAAACGGATAGAAGAACTCTTTCGTGTGGCGCAGATTCATACATAGCCGCCTGAGGCTCCTCTTATATGAGCCTTACCGACCGATACTCATCCGGCATTACAATTTTTCACCAATTCATTGATTGATATTACTTTTTGAAATCCCTCGCGTTTTAACAACTCTACAACCGCGTCCTCATTCTTGTCTAACGCAACGATTACCGTTACATTCCTATCTAGGCCTTTTAAATGATTTACTGCAAAAATCGGAATTCCCATATATTTCTGCCCGTTCATGCCACGATCCATCAAAAAAGGAATTTTATAATTCTCTTTTAACATGCTCGTAAGCGCTTTTCCCACAACAGTCATTCCATACACAGAAACCTGCTCTGTTGCTATTTCATTGGCTACCTCTTTTTCAAACTTTTCATTGCAGAAAATATTTTCCATCAGGTGGTATTTCGCTCTCGTTCTAATATACGGTTCCGGTCCAAGTCCCGATGGCTGTCCGCCTCCCCAGTCGTGTACTTTGGGGTGTTTGAAGATGGGGTCTTTCATAACCTCAAGAAATTCTTTATGGCATGGATGATATTCGTTCCTGACATCCCTGAACCAGCCCTGCATGTCACACTCTCCCCATACATCAACAGGTCTCAGTCTGACATAATCAGCCGAGAATTCTTCCAGGCACCTCTTTACAAATTGTGGGAGCTCACGGAAATTTTTCTCCTGATACACCGTAGCAAGAGACAGGCGATTAATAATTCCCTTTTCCCTTAGCTGCTTTACAAAATACAGATTATCTATTAAGTTAGAAAGCGGTAATGTTGTGCCGGAAAGTTCTTGGTAAATATCCTCGTCAAAGCTTAAAACTGTAATAGAAACACCAAGATGATATTGTCCGAGATTGGAAATCCGGCTCCAATTCCTCTCATTAAACAAAGAACCATTTGTCTCCAAACTCACAGAACATTCTGCAGGCTCTGCAATTGGTTTCCACTCTGACAACAACTTCAGTATATGATTGCTTACAAATAACTCTCCCAGCCCATTTGCACTGATTTTCTTCACATATGGAAGAATCTTCAATAACTCTGCGTCAATTTTATCCAGCTTCTTTTCTCTCTCAACTGCATCCACATGTTTTGTGCAATCATGAACCCCACACATGACACAGCGGTAATTACATACATTTTCATATGCAAGGTATAAAGCGGAAGGCAATTTAGGAACCTCGTCCATCCGGATAAAATTCTCTTCCACATTGTTATTTGCAACATATGGACAGGCATTGGGATTACAATTTGAATAATCTTTGTTTGCATGATATTCTCTAATCAGTTCAGCCTCTGTACTATGATAAATTTCTTCCATTGTATTATCCGTCAGCCGTCCTATAATACCTCCATCCTTCAACCAGCCGCAGATACGCACTTCCCCTTCTTCATTACATACCTGTACAAATTCTACTGCACGTCTGCAAAGCTCCATATTGACCTCCTCCTTCAGTTCGTTATCCTATTTTATCAGATATTAACAGATTCTATCAAAAACATATATTCCTACGAAAACGGACAATGCCAGTTTACAATTCCTGCTGTTTTAAGCGAATCCAGAACAGAATCCCAGCCCCATTTTCCGGAAAACGGGCAGATGCCTATCACCACACCTGTATCCTCCTTGTGATAAGGTATTTCCGACAGATTATAGACAGGTTTTTCCATAAAAGAAATTTCTTCATCCTTCCTTGCACTCACCGCAAATCCGTCGAATTCCACCCCGTGACCCGCCAGCATTCTGGCTGCATACACTCCAAATTCTCCAGTCCCCATGATAATGATATGTTTATACGCATTAACAAACGTTCTCAATTCTGCCGGCAGTTCCTGTTTCCGCTGATTCTCCAGTTTATCTATATATACCAAACTTTCTTTCGGAAAGATATTTCCCTGTTCCATACTTTGTCTTACAGATTCCGCAATCAGGACATTCTGCTCGCCTCCATACATAACTGCAAGCTCATAACAAATTATCCTTTTTGAAATCCATTTGTGATATTTATAATTGGTATATTCATCATACTTGAAAAAGAACAGCAGCATTCTAAGATAAAAACAAATTTTCAAGCCGTTATTTTGCTGCATTCTCACAGCATAACTGCCAGCCGCAAACACACGATACACAGACATAATGCGGCTGCTGTAGTGAACGTTTCCTGTTGCCAGCGCATACAGTATTGTCGTGTAATCACTCGCATGCACTTCCGCAAAAAATTGCGGCTTGTTAATCTGCTCTCTTTTGAAAAGAAAGGAAGCCGTTGACGGATAGCCATTATACTGCATAATGAGTTCCTCGGCTGTAATATCCCATTCATCCTTTCCTTTATATGGATTACCCGCTTTCATGGCTCCATTCCTGCAGTTCAGCCACAGTGCATTATGCATATACATGGTGCATTCCGGATGTGTTTCCATATAATCAACCTGCATTTGAAGCTTATTGTTGTCAATCCAAAAATCATCTCCCTCACAGAATGCCATATATTTTCCTGTAAGGTGCTGCTTCCATATGTCTGCTATGATTTTCTTGGTATCCGGATGATGATAAATATTTTCCTTTGCAATAATTGCATGGATTATTTCCGGATACTTTTCCGCATAAGCCCGAACAATATCCGACGTACCGTCCGTAGAAGCATCATCAAAAACTATCACTTTATATATAAAATCTGTTTGCTGCGACACCAGCCCATCCAAGGCATCTTTTATGTAATTTACATGATTATATGTGCGGCACCAAACAGAAACCATAATTGGCTTATCTTGATTTTCAATACTCATATTATACCGTCTCCCGCATATTTAACGCACTCTGCTCTTCCGATTTCGCCAAATCACCCAAAACATCAATTCTGCTTTTCAAATTTTCTATTTTTATATTACTTTCTTTAAAATATGCCTTTTCTTTATTTAGAGGGATCACCTTATCTTCTTTTCCATAGATACAGTTTATGCATAACGTATTCGCCAAGTTTCTTTGTAAATATTTCTGCCTAAACGCCACAAATTCTCTACAATTCCAAGCCTCCGCTATATCCATTTCATTCAAATCTGCCACCACTGCCAGATTTTCAAAATCCTGACAACAAATATTGACATACCCCTCTGCAGATACATAAATATTATGAAATAATTGGGAGCATGGATACTGATAAGAATAAGTATCCTCACCAATATATAATCGCTCATCCATCTCCCGAATGCTACCTCCTCTTTTGTTTGCATTCATTACAATAATATCGTCTACATATGCCGCTATTCTATTCTTTAATGCCGAAACCTCTCTTAAAGACGGTTTAATTGCCACATAAGAAACATATAATTTACAATCTATTTGTTTCTCAGTTCTTATTTTAGACAATTGGATTAAATTTTCTATCACCCTTTCATAGCCATCTACTCCATGCACCAGTTTATAGGTTTCCTTACTGCCTGCATTAATAGAAAATTTTATGCTGTCCACTCCCGATGCCAAAATGCTTTCACTTCGCTCTTTATCCATCAGATATCCGTTCGTATTAAAAAAGATATATTTATACCCTGTTTCTTTTGCCATCATAATATATTTTTCCAGATTAATGTTTAACAACGGCTCTCCTGTTGATGATAAACATATCTCATCAGCGCCTGCCCTATATGCATCTTTTATTATTTTTATACATAACTCATCATTAATATTTCCTTGTTTTCCGGTCTGCTTTGCCTGAGGGCAAAATACGCATGCATAGTTGCACATATTGCAAATGTCAATCTTAACAATTTTAGGAAACGGAGGTTCTTCCATAACAAAACGATTATCACGCTGCTTAGCCAAATATTTCTTCTTAAAATCCATATTTTCTTCTCCAAATCAAATTTTTTATAACAGCTTTTCCGCCAGTTCAAAATCTTCTCTTACATTAATATCTATAGCTTCCCGATATGAAACTTCTTTAATAAATGGCTTCTCCCCAATTCTCCTGTAAGATTTTTCAAAAACTTCCTTTTTAAAAACATAAACCCCGGATGTTTCCCTATAAATAGGTTCAATATCCTGACTCCGCGGTATATTGTCTGCTTTAAAATTCAAAGGTTTATTTCCCTTCCACAAAAAATCCTGAATCTTTGTTGCGCAAAAAGCACTGTCATATTCTTCGCCAAGGACTGCCTCTATACATGCACGCATCGTCTCTACTTTCACAAATGGTGCCGTCGCATGGGCATACACATATATATCCGCGTCAACCTGATGCATAAATTCGTCAAAAATTTGATTAAAATTTGATTGAGGCAAATCAAGATATTCTGGTCTGCGCAAAAAACATACCCCATCAGGTAAATAATCCACAATCTCCTTCTGACTACAAAAAACATAAATCTTCTCAATTTCTCGAATTTGCAGCAGACTTTCCAATTCATATTGCAGCAGCGGCTTCCCTCCGAGAAGCATCGTGTTTTTTCCGGGCAATCGTTCATTTTCCAGCTTTATTGGCATAACGGCCGCAATACCATATCTTTCCATATCAGCTCTCTTATCCTCCGCTTTTAGTCAATTTTTTCACACGCTTATCAAGTTTCTTCCCATTCATACTTTGATGATGTGACAAATCGAATATCCATTCCTT
>CAMWLB010000012.1 GCA_947174985.1 uncultured Lachnospiraceae bacterium
GGCAAGAGAAGAAGGCAGGCAGGGAAAGGAAAGGCTTAAGGAAATCGAAGGCCTGCTGGCTCTGGGCGCAAGGGAATAAATCTATATATTAAACATTTTGACAGGTTAAAAAAACAAATCGATATGGTAATCGGTTTGTTTTTTTATATAATGAAATTAGAGAAAAGTCCGCGGAAACAGTATAAAGGGCGGACGGGAAGGGTATGGCTAAAAATATGAAAGAAAAAATGCTGAAAACATTTACAGAGGTGTTTGGGGATGCGGAGGGAGTCAAACTGTATTTTGCACCGGGGCGCGTCAATCTGATAGGAGAGCACACCGATTATAATGGCGGGCATGTGTTTCCCTGTGCGCTGACTATCGGCACTTACGGAGCGGTGCGAAAGAGGAACGATAATAAGCTTCGTTTTTATTCCATGAACTTTGATAAGCTGGGAGTGATAGAATCTTCATTGGAGGATTTGAAGCCCTGTAAAGAAGCGGGCTGGACAAACTATCCCAAGGGCGTTATGTGGGCGTTTGGGGAAAAAGGAATGAAAGTGCCTTGCGGCATGGATTTTATGTTGAACGGCAACATCCCGAATGGCTCAGGACTTTCCTCCTCTGCTTCGGTGGAGGTGTTGACAGGTTTCGTTCTGCGGGATTTATTTGGATTTGAGGTGAGCAATCAGGAGCTTGCGTTAATCGGACAGTTTTCGGAAAATCAGTTTAACGGCGTCAACTGTGGTATCATGGATCAGTTTGCAATTGCCATGGGCAAGGCGGAGCATGCCATCTTTCTGGATACGGCGGATTTGTCATATGAGTATGCGCCGGTCAGGCTTGCGGGTGCGAAAATCGTGATTGCCTGCTCCAACAAAAAGCGCGGGCTGGGAGATTCCAAGTACAACGAGCGCAGAAGCGAATGTGAGGAAGCGCTGCGCGAACTGCAAAAGGTGATGGACATCAAAGCACTGGGCGATTTGGACGAGGAAACCTTTGAGGCAAACTGCAATGCCATTGCCGACGAAGTGCGCGTAAGGCGCGCCAGACATGCCGTGTATGAAAACCGCCGTACCATAAAAGCGGTTGAGGCGCTGAAACGGAATGATATCGAGCTTTTCGGAAAGCTGATGAATCAGTCCCATGTATCCCTGCGGGACGATTATGAGGTAACGGGTATCGAACTGGATACGCTGGTAGAAGAGGCGTGGAAGGTAGACGGCGTTATCGGCTCCCGTATGACGGGCGCGGGCTTTGGCGGCTGTACCGTCAGCATGGTAAAAGATGCGGCGATTGATAATTTCATCGAACAGGTAGGAAAAGCATATAAAGAAAAAATCGGGTACGAGGCGGATTTCTATGTGGTGGAAATCGGCGACGGACCGGTGGTATTGTAATTGGGGAAAGGAAGGAAATCATATGATACAGACATATATTGAAAGATTGGCAGAGTATGGATTAAGAACGGGTCTGATAGAGCCGGCAGATAAAATTTATACGGTGAACCGGCTGCTAGAGCTTTTCGGATTGGATGAGCCGGAAGATGACATGAGTGTCGAAAACGGCGGCGAGCAGGCGGTCGAAAGCGGTTGTTCGGATGAACAGAAGCAGGATATAGGAGCGGAGCTGGAGCAGATTCTTGCCGGTATGCTGGATTATGCCTGCGAGAAAGGGCTGGTTCCTGAAAACAGCGTCGCTTACAGAGATTTATTTGACACAAAGATAATGGGTCTTTTAGTGCCGCGCCCCAGCGAGGTGATTGAGAAGTTTCAGAGTCTTTATGAAAAGGGACCGGAGGCAGCAACGGACTATTACTATAAGCTCAGTTGCGACTCAGATTATATCCGGCGTTACCGGATTGCCCGCGATGAAAAGTGGGTGACTGCAACGGAGTACGGCGAGCTGGATATTACCATCAATCTTTCCAAGCCGGAAAAGGATCCGAAGGCAATTGCGGCGGCAAAGAACGCAAAGCAGTCCGGCTATCCCAAGTGTCTGCTCTGCCGGGAAAACGAAGGCTATGCAGGCAGGCTCAACCATCCGGCGAGGCAGAACCACAGAATTATACCGGTGACAATCAATGACAGCAGGTGGGGCTTCCAGTATTCGCCCTATGTATATTACAACGAGCACTGCATCGTGTTTAACAGCGAGCACATTCCCATGAAAATTGAACATGCGACTTTTTGCAAGCTGTTTGATTTTGTAAAGCAGTTTCCTCACTATTTTGTCGGCTCCAATGCGGATTTGCCCATTGTGGGAGGCTCTATTTTAAGCCACGACCATTTTCAGGGCGGACACTATGAATTTGCCATGGCGAAAGCGCCTGTGGAGGAAACTTTTTCCGTGAACGGCTTTGAGGACGTAGAGGCGGGAATTGTCAAATGGCCCATGTCTGTAATTCGTCTCAGCGGAACGGATACGGACAGAATTATCGCACTGGCAGACAGGATACTGGATACCTGGCGCGGCTACACCGACGAGGCTTCCTTTATTTTTGCTGAGACAGACGGGGAGCCGCACAATACCATTACGCCCATTGCGAGGAAGCGGGGCGACAAGTACGAGCTGGATTTGGTTCTGCGCAACAATATTACCACCGAGGAGCATCCCCTTGGCGTTTACCATCCCCATGCCAAGCTGCACCACATCAAGAAGGAAAATATCGGACTGATTGAGGTGATGGGACTTGCGGTGCTTCCGGCTCGTCTGAAAACGGAGATGGCAGAACTGAAGCAGGCGATTTTATCCGGCAGCGACTTGCGGGCAGACGAAGCGCTCTCCAAGCATGCCGACTGGGTGGAGCAGTTCCTTCCGAAGTATGAAAAAGTAGATGCGTCCAATATCGATGACATTATCGAGGACGAAATCGGACAGGTATTTCTGCACGTTCTTGAGGATGCCGGCGTTTACAAGCGCACACCGGAAGGCAGGGAAGGATTTATGCGGTTTATTGCGGCGGTGAGCCGGTAAAGCATCAATCTTTCCATTTTTATGTTGACATCTCATTCTACAAGTTGTAATATGATAATATACTACAACTTGTAGAACAGGAGAATATGGCAGCATGAGTGAATTGAGGATGGGAACTGCGGAAGCAAAATTTGCAGACATGATTTGGGATAATGAACCGGTTTCATCGGGTGATTTGGCGAAACTGGCAAATAAGGAATTTGAGTGGAAAAAGACGACCTCGTTTACCGTATTAAAGAGACTGTGTGAACGAGGTCTTTTTCAAAATCAGAACGGGATTGTGACTTCCCTGATAGCCAAAGAGGAGTTTTATGCACGTCACAGTGAGTCGTATGTGGAAGAAACATTCGGCGGCTCTTTGCCTGCTTTTTTAACTGCATTTGGATCAAGAAAGAAACTGACGGATACGGAAATTGATGAAATTCGGCAAATTATTGATTCTATGAGGGGGTAGGCATATGCTGGAGCAGATTTTTTTGAAAGTAATGGATATGAGCCGGATAGCAAGTATGGTCATTGTGGCGGTATTCCTTGTACGTATTTTATTGAAACATTTTCCTAAGTATATTTCTTATTTACTCTGGAGCGTTGTGTTATTCAGGCTGCTTTGCCCAATCACACTGGAATCAGATATCAGCCCTGTCCCGAATTTAGAACCTGTATTTTACGATTATACGTCGGAAAAAAATACCGTTTCGCCGGAAGTGTCGGACGAATTGGTTGTCCCGCATACCGGTGGTGAAACAGAGAAAGTGCCAGCAATTGGACAGGTTACACCCACACAGACTGCATCTGTACAATTTCAGCCGGACGAAAACGTCAGGGCTGCGGAAGTTTCGTGGCAGGAGTTGTTTATCCTGTTCGGAAAGTATGTGTGGCTGGCGGGAATCGGTATCATGCTTTTGTACTGTGTGATATCTGCCGTTATGGTTCGAAATAAGGTGTCGGCATCCATTCCCCTGAAAGAAAACATTTATATGGCGGATGAAGCGATATCTCCGTTTGTTATGGGTATCTTAAATCCCAGAATCTATTTACCGGAGGGTCTCGGCGAAAAAGAACAGGAATACATCATTTTACATGAAAAGTTTCATATCAGACGTTTTGACCATGTCGTAAAGCCGGTGGCTTTTGCCGCGCTATGCATTCACTGGTTTAATCCGTTGGTATGGATTGCATTTGTTTTTTTCTGCAAGGATATGGAGATGAGCTGCGATGAAGCTGTCATAAAAAGGATGGGAGAAACGGTTAGGGCGGATTATTCCGCTTCCTTGCTGGCGCTTTCCACACAACACCGCCTCATTGGCGGATTTCCTGTGGATTTCGGGGAAGGAGATACAAAGGACAGGGTTAAGAACCTGGCAACACTACGGAAGACAAAAAGAGGGGTAATGGCAGTTTTGATTGCCGGTGTTGCCATTCTCATCGTATGTCTGGCGTTTACCCGTAAGGCATTCATTTCGGACGCAGACGCTCCCCAAAATGAAAATTATAGTGCGGAAAACGGGGGAATAACGGATAAGCCGGAGAAATCAGATGAACCAGAACCATTATATGTTTCCTTGGATATCACGGAATTTTATGTCACGCACAAGGGCGATTCGTCCAATCTCTATTATATTGACGAGAACAATGTGCTATGGGGGTGCGGAAGAAACAATTATGGACAGCTCGGTCAGGGGACGCAGGACTATGACTTCCATGAGGATAAGGTGAAAATTGCGGAACATGTTGTTCATGTGGATTATTCACAAAAAGGTTTTGTCATTTTCCTGACAGAAGACTGCAAACTTTATGGGTTTGGGAATGCCGGATGCGGGGCTTTACAGCAATATGAGGCATTTGATTGGGATAAATATGTAAATGGCGAGCACTACTATGTAAGCGAACCCTGTTTACTCATGGAAGATGTAATGTATGCATGCTGCGGCAGGGATGATATTGTCTGTCTGAAAGAAGACGGGACAGTATGGACATGGGGAACGATTTTTGTGGAGGGATATGCATTTTATCCACCAAATGAGTTGTATTTTAGTCAAAAACCAAAAATGATTTTAGAAAATGCCGTTTTGGTCACAGGTGGCTGGAATCATCACGCGGTCCTGCTTGCAAATGGGACAGTATGGACATGGGGATATAATGGTTCCGGAAACTGTGGTGTTGCAGACCTTTCCGTGGTCAGTGAACCAACGATGGTTGCAGAGAATGTTGTGATGGTATGGACGAATCTTGCTGTGGATGGTTATTCAGAACTGGACGCGGAGAATCTTGTCATGGCATGGACGGGAAGGCTGAAGTATACGGAATATGATAACATTGCAGAATATGGCGGTTGGTATCCAAGATTTTTGAATAATACGGTGATTCGAAAAGCAGACGGCTCGTACTGGGTGTGCGGCGAGAATGTGGGCACAGAAGAAAAGATGGTGCCGGGTGCAGAGGCTGCGTATCCTGTTATCTGTACCCATGAGTTTAGCCTTTGCCTGTTTCCTGAAACAGAGGAGGAATCTGTTGAAATAAGTCAGGAGACACTGGCAGATAAGGTACTTTCTTATACGCAATCGCCGACAGAAAGCTTGCATTTTTTGATGGCGACGGAAATATCTTATGAGGGAAAAATGGTTAGAATCAATGAGGAAGATACCAGACATCTGTTGGATTTGTTTCAGGATATCACGGTAGAGAAGATGGATGGCTGGGCAAGGGGAGAGCGCCTGTATACCTTGCTTTTGTATGACGAAAGTCAGACGCAGGGGTGTATGATTGATGTATATGATGGCTATGTAGAATTTAACTGGGGAGCTTATTATAAAACTTCCGGCAATGAGTTTGTAAGTGTTTTGGCTGAATTATATGATACTTCTGAAGAACTGCAGAAGCTATCTCCGGAAGAAGTGCTTTTATCATCAAGGATTGCCGAAGAGTATGGTTTTACAGAGGATGATATTTTCTATATCAATGGGGATCCTGCGCTACTGTTTGCAACGGGATATGGAGAGATGCCACCTATGCAGGGGGAATGCAATTATAAAATATATTATACGGTGGAGAAAGAGATGTATTTTAATGAAATAGGAACAGCTTATCAAATGAATTATTACATTGAATATTATGATGATGGTGGAAAATATATAGATAACTATATTGAAATTTGGAACCATTATGACTATGTTACAAACGAGTGGGGGTTTCATATATTTTAAAAAATTGGAAAAGCAAAGATTTTTGGCCTTAAGGTAAATAGAAAGACCCCATTTGAGGGTCTTTTTATTGTGTGGATTTAATTAGATTCGTTATCAGAAGAGTTGGTTGAAGAAGGGGGCATATTGTATATTATCCTGTCATCAATGCCATATGTAGAAATATCTATAGTACTGCCGTAAACAATACCGGTTCCTTTTGCGATACACATTCTGCGAGTACATCCGCCAGCACCGCGCGAACAGTAAAACTCAGCGATAATGTTTAACCGTTCTAACTCGGTCATGTTTTCTGTAATTTGTGCCTCTATGATATCAGCATCGGATGGTTTAAAACGACCGCGCTGTACAGAATAGTCAAACATAAAAGCATAAGCGCGGCATGTTGAAAATCCCCCAAACAGGGTATTACATTTGGCAATGGCATGCTGCTTGTAATCTTCAACATACTTATCTTGTATAGCACAAAACTCTGGTGTGTCACACAAGGCGAGAAGAGCTGTTTTCCATTCATCCAAAATCTTGTTATTGCCATCGTTGACACTGATTGCCCAGTTTAACTGCTGTTCGCTGGATAAGGTCAACATATGCTCTATCTGGGCTGTTTTGGTTTCGCCAAGGGTCTCTAAAACTATTTCTTTGTTTTCTGCAATGATGTCAGAGAACAAGGGCTGTAGAGTTTCCCTGCCAATATTAAATTGGATAATGCCCAAAGACAAACCTTGTCCATCTCCATTACCGGCAATGTTTTTGTAACCTTGACCACCCTCAAAATCACTAGTTAAGGATAATGCCCTTTTATGTGCTTCCTCAAAGGAAATTTGCCCCAAATAATCTGCAATAAATTCTTCGCCCGCGTCCATGCCTCTTACGGCATCCTTATCGATTTCAATTGATTTGCCGGTGTCAGGGTCCGATATCACAGTCGTTACAACCTGGTCAAAGATCCAGTTAAACGGCATGGCATATCCCAGATTACCGCTATAACCGGTGGACATATCAGATACGAAGCTTGATATAGCATATCCTAGCTGCGAAATTCGAGTACACACATTTCTCGGACCATAGATGCCGATTTTGTAACCGCAGAAGCTCTTATGGCGGAACATTTCCGACAGCTTTTGGAAGAAAGGAATCAATACATTTGTCACCTGTATGTCATAGGCATCATAATCAACAGCGAAGTAGATAATAGTACCGGAAGGAAAGCCAAGTTGAAGTGCTGCCATAATAGCATCGTTTGCATCGTTTTCTGCCTGTGAGATGGTAAAGTATCCAACGCTTGTTGCAGAAATCCCTTCGCCGGAACGTTGGAATATAGGGAAAATCCTGATATGGTTGGTACTTAGAATGGCAATTTCTTTTTGTGATAGTTTATACCGACCGGTCAGATAACGTCCGATAAACCGATATCCGTTTTTTACCAACACACTTACGTTTTCTTCCGTAATGACAGTAGCACAGTCGCAGCCGGATACTGGGCGGTTTGTATTTCCCTTGCTGGTTAGCAAGGACAGCCATACGTCCAAATTGGCAACGCCGTTCTTTTCCGGAAGGACAAGAAATTCCTGAAAACGAATAATACAGTTTTTGGTTTCTTCATCAAAGGTTTCGTCAAAGGAACTGATGGCCATGCCGTTACATTTGAGTGCGTATTTTAATATTTTCACAAAGGCAGGCTTCGGTTCTGCGTCCTCCATTGAAAGAACAGGGCATAGCTGCTGGGTGGTGGGTCCAAAAGAACCATTTGCTGTTCCGACTTTCAACCCTTCTTCTGCCTGTAAGGCATAAATCAATGCTTTGTTGGTGTTTCTCTCATATTTTCCATTGCAAGGAATGATTCCAAAGTAGGCGTTATACTTGTTGTTTAGATGCTGCTGAATATAACGAATTTGCGCATCCCCATCCGGAGCCAGAATCAAAGGGTCTGTATTTAAAATAGTTTTAAATATCAATGGTGTAACGATACCATTTTGTGTCAGGCCGGCATCTCTCTGTATCTGTTTTATGGCGTTTTCCGTGTTGTCCCCAAATATACCGGTCACTCCCGCTGGACTGTATCCCTTGCAGAACAAGCCATGCTGTAAAATACGGACAGTGTTTGATGGCGCTGCATTGGCATTCTTTGATAATGAGGGGCAAAGTTTTTCAGTGGCTGGACCAAAGGTGCCATTTGCACCTTGAATACCAAGTTCAAGCTGTAGCGCGATGGTCAGTGCTTTAACAGTGTTTTGTCCGGTGATACCATCTTCTGCGATTTCAGCATATCCATTGTTTCTTAGGTAAGTTGCATTTACCCATTTCTGTGCTCTTAAAACTGCTTCATCCATTTTGCATTTCTCCTTTTGATTTTTTGTAAGCTTACAAGGTTGAAAAAGAAATATGGAACTTATTTGTAAACAAAATTATAAAAAAGTATTTCAATCCTATAAGTGTAAATAAATAACATAAAAATAAACATACTTAAAAACATATGTATGTGAAAAAGATAAGTATAAAATATGTTGTGTGGAGGTGTTATATGAGTGGAGAAAATCTGGTTATAAAACCTAAAAAATTGAAAGGAGAAGATTGACACAGATCATTTTCTATAAGGGTAGAAGAAAAATTGATTTGTCAGATAGATGACATATCAGAAAAGACGGGATACAGCAGAAACAAAATTATAGGAATGTTGCTTAGTTATGCTATAAAACACTGTAAAATAGAGCAGTGATTGTAGTAGGGAATGGGAAGGATAAAAGGGGATTAAAGTGATGAGAATTGCAATTGAAGATATTTTTGCGAAGCACTGAGAAGGTGTCGAATTGATTTTGAAATTCGGCATCTTTTTTGTTGGCAAATTTATCAGAAATGAAGTGGTTACAGTGGGAAAAGCAGTAGGGATGGACTGCGTTAAATAAATCATAACAGTTTGGTTTACATTTCTGGCGAAAAACTCTTTTTCCTTCATGACGGAGGAAGACAGTAGTGGAAATTTCTGAACTGATATGTGAAATAAAGGCTGATAAAGAAAAGTTTTGCATGCTACTGCAAAACTTTGAGCCTTCTATTAAAAAATATACAAGACTTTTGTATAAAGATGAGAAAGAAGAAATACGTGCTGAGTTTACGGCGGCTTTATGGGAGGCTGTGTGTAATATACAATATTGTGAAGATAATGGACAGGTTATAAAATACCTGACAATAGCTTTAAAGAATAAATATTTTGAGCTTTATAGAAAAAGCCGGAAATATCATGATTACGTGATTGAAGTAGAAGAGAAAAAGCTGGAGGAAAGGTACGCTTTTGATGACTCTTATGAAAATATGATAACGGAAGATGCCATGAGTCGGATTGGAAATAAATTAACAGGAAAAAAGAGGAAAATTTATGAGTTGATATTTATAAAGGAATATACGACTGCGGAAGCGGCTTTGGCATTACATATTTCAAGACAATATGTCCATAGAATCAAGAAGCAATTATGCGGGTTGCTCAAAGAAGAAGTATTGGGTATGAAAGCAGATTAAAGAAAGAGGGGTTCTATGATGGAAAAAATACATATGGATAAAATAAAAGGGACTGTCGTACTGATAAGTACTGTCATCGGAAATGAACTGGGAATGATATGCCCGGCATTGGTTCTGTTGATGTTTTTGATGATTGCAGATTATGTATCAGGCATGCTAGCTTCCAAAAAGGAAGCGGCGGAGCATCCCAATAATAAGAGGTACGGTTGGAGCAGTCAAAAAAGTATTATAGGAATTTATAAAAAATTCGGGTATATTTTGACGGTTTTTGTGGCAATTAGTACGGATTATGTTATCTATGCGCTTTTGGGAGAAATGGGTATAGAGTATCAGATGAAAACCACTTTTGGATTTATAGTGACAATATGGCTCGTAATCAATGAAATGTTGTCCCTGTTGGAAAATGCAGGAAGAATGGGTGTAAAGCTGCCAAAGTTTTTATTGGACATACTCGCAGAAATGAAAAAGGATATTGATGAGCATAATGAAAAATAAATTTTAGAAAAGGTTTACAAATTAAGAAAAGATTTCTTTCTGTAGAATAGAACGTCGCGACTTCTAAATAAAAATTGCAAAGGAGATTATTATTATGGATGATGGTGTTGTTATTCCTCTCGCATCTAGAGCGTATGTGAATCGCTCTGCAACAAATATTCCAATCTATTCCTCGGCGGACCATTCGACGCAGGTGGGTACTATTTACCCAAATGAGATGTATTCGGTAAGCCCTATTCCTGACAATAAGGCGCATATGATGGCTACATTCAGAAACAGCAATAACGTCAAGGCAACTGGATTCATTCAGCGCGCGGCATGGGCCTATGGCGATACGCCTGCATGGATTGCGCAGCAGGCAGATTTCCATAAATGGAACAGCAATGGTTCCTCTTTGGTGGAATCAGAAAGTGTAACGATTGATGGAAAACTATATAAAATTTTCACAATCAAGCATACACTGCACTTTTATATCGGGGGAACCTGGACCGGAGATTTGGCAACCGGTACTCGCATTGCCATGGACTCGTCCACAGTTGGGCAGGCACATCCCGACCGCATTAATGTGGACTATGTGGAGGATAAATCCGGTTCGACACCGAAGTGGGTTGCAAAATCGGATTTTTGGGTGGACTTAGGATTTAATATAGGTTCGACACCGAAAACCCGTCCCATCTGGTAGAAAAACAAAAGCAGGGGTGTTATCTAAAGGATACACTCCTGTTTTTCTTGTCAAAACACCAGTCTATGCTATAATATAGTAAAATAGTTACATTATAACGGATTGTAATATTAGGGAGGAATTGTGCAATGAAAAAAATACTGGTTTTGCTTTGCCTGCTGCTCATGGCTTTCGCAGGCTGCGGGAAAGAAGCAGCAAAGGCAAAGGGGGCTGGTATTTCTGCGGATTGGTTAGAAGACGTGGAAAATATCGGGAGCGCTGTAGAGAAAACAGTTAAACAGCCAACCATGATTTCTGGCTTTCTGGTGCCGGAGAATACTGTAAAAAGAGGGAATTATATCTACGCCAATGTTTACATGAAAGGCATCAATAAGATTGTTGCCTTTCGATGTGACACGGGTGATATGAAAGTAATTATGGAGGCGGATTCCATTGTTTATTTGGGAGGAATCGGCGATTATCTGTTTTATTTAAACCATCTGGAAGGTACGACGTATTATATGGAGAAGCTTTGGTCTTACAATTTAAAGACCGGGGAAGTAAAAGAGGTTATGGGGGATTTGGACCATGTCTGGGCGCTACGGGTATGGGGGGAATGGATTTACCTGATAAATGATTTGGAACTATATGGTTATGATGAGCCATACTATATTGCGTATAAATTAGATGAAGCAGGGGAACTGGTGCCTGCGGAGGATGCACCGGTGCTTTATACTGTTTATAATAAGGTTTCAGTAGGAGGATATACCGTCAGGGTGGTAGAACATCTGGAAAACAAACCTTACAATCTTGTCATCACTTGTGAGGAAGAGAAAAAATATATTGTGGAATGTTCAGCTGCTGAATTTGTGAGGTGTACAGAGGAATACCTGCTTTTTTACGTATGGGGTGAGGATTCCGGTATGCGTGTTACGCCATACGTATATTCCTTCCACGAGGGCGAGTTTGTGGAGATTACGGGAGATGGAGATGGGAGCTTGAGTTATATAGAAATTCAGGACTCTTGGCTGGTGTATGGTGTTTATGGCGAAGAAGTGCCGCATTTTATCAATCTGGAAGAAAAGTTTGCAGAGGAAGGCGCGCCGGAGCTGGATATCATCAAAATATTTGAATCGGAGGTGGATTAATCCCGCTGTAAATGATATATAATGTTGAAAGCAATGAAGCAGCCATGGCATTAACGGGATGGCTGCTTTCGTCTTGACAAGAACATGCGAAATAGGTAATTTATTGACAAAATTTTTACAGTGTAATACAATTGTATTCAAAGGAGGATGTCTGATGGCTGAAGAAACTTTAGTGATTAAAGCAAAGAAATATAAAGAAGAATCAGTCATTATCTCAGCGAGAATTCCAAAGGATATGTTAGGGGATATTGATATGATTTCAAAAGAAACCGGCAGAACAAGAAACGAAATCATAACGAGACTGTTGGATTTTGGTCTGAAGCATACTGAAATTATAGAAGATTAGAGGAGGCAGGTATGGCTAAGTTTGTGATTGAGTGCCCTTATTGCGGCAATTTTGCAGAAGGGAAAACAGGATTTTTTGCAAAAAAGGGAGTGGACTGTTCTTGTGGAAGAACCATTAACATTCAAGTAGATAAAATGACCAGCCGCGTATGTGCTCATTGCGGAAATTCCGTTGTGTTCGACCAGACACAAGGCGGCAGGGCTGTATGTCCTGTCTGTCATGAACCTATTAATGAAATGTCGGATCAGTCAAAAGTGGAAGAGTTTTCTTGTCTGCAGTGTGGTGTGAAACTGAGGACAAACAAGGGAACCGTAAAATTTACCTGCCCTGTCTGTGATTGTGAAAATGATGTGGCAGAGCGCGTTATGCAGGAAAAAATCCGTAAGGATGGACTTGCCAGCATTATAAAATATGAAGGCGATGCGGATACATTTGTTTGGAAGCATCCGATAGAAGATTTTAATTATGGTTCACAGTTGATTGTGCATGAAAGTCAGGAGGCAGTATTTTTCCGTGATGGGCAGGCATTAGATACCTTTGGTCCCGGCAGATATACGCTGGAAACACAGCAGCTTCCGCTGCTTGAGAAGGTGTACAAGCTGCCCACGGATACAGAGGGGACGTTTCATTCCGAGGTTTATTACATAAATCTTTCCACTATCATGGGGATTAAGTGGGGGACGGATTCAAAGGTGCGTATGTTTGACCCTGCGTCGGGGCTGCATATTGAGTTGGGAGCCTGCGGCGAGTTCAATATAAAGGTAACAAATTCGAGGAAACTGTTGTCCAAACTGATTGGCACAACAGGCGGGCTTCGTCAAGAGCAGATTTTGGGACTGGGAAATGGAAAAGGCTATTTCAGGGCAATGGTAATGACTCAGGTAAAGAGTTATCTTGCGCAGTCCATTAAAGAAAGCAATATCAATATACTTGAAATCGACGAACACTTAATAGATTTATCGACGAATCTGCGAGATAAACTGAATCATTATCTTGATGATTATGGTTTGGCGTCTACGGAATTTTTTGTCAGCAATGTGATGACACCCGACGATGACCCTAATTTTAGGAAAATGAAAGCGCAGTATGCGGAACAATACCTTGTGGTCCGCCAGGAGCAGATAAAGAAGAGCGAAGCAGAAGCCGCGCAACTGAGAAAAGCCGTGGAAGCACAGACTGAGGCGCAGATGAAAATTATAGGAGCGCAGGGAGGGGCAGAAGCCCTTAAAATTCAGAAGCAGGCGGAAGCAGAGGCTTATAAAATGCAGGCTGAGGCCGAGGCTGCAGAAATGCGGATGAAGGGATATACCTATCAGCAGGAGACTGCACGGCAGGTCGGTTTGGAAGCCATGAAAAATGGTCTTGTGGGAACGGGCACCAGTGCAGGAAGTGTAGTGGGAGACATTGCAGGACTGGGGGTTTCTCTTGGCGCTATGGGGAGTGTTATGAACATGACAAAAGAAGCTATAGCGCCGATGAGTTCAGCGGCTGCGCAGATGAGTGACAGCATTAGTAATTCGATTACAGGAACATGGGACTGCAGCTGCGGACAAAAAGGCATCATAGGTAATTTCTGCAATAATTGTGGTCTGCCCAGACCGAAACCTGTTGTTCAGATAAGCGGGGCATGGGACTGTGCATGCGGACAGAAAGGAATTGTAGGTAATTTCTGTAATAATTGCGGCGCAAAAAGACCGGAATCACTTTCGTGGGACTGTAGCTGTGGTCAAACGGGAATAATCGGTAATTTCTGTAACAACTGTGGGAAGAAAAGGGGTGATAACTGATGAGTAAAGCAAAGGTAAGAGTCGTTACGGTTATAGCCGTATTGTTTTTGGTATTTTCTGTCATTGTTTTTGTATTACCTTTTGAAAAAAATAGTATTTTCTGGCTTTCGTATCTGTTTGGAATATTAGCGCTTGCGGTTCAATTGTATATACTGAAAATATCATTTGGGAAAGAAAAGTCAGTTAAAAGCAAGTTTTATGGTTTTCCGATTGCCCAGGTGGGGATTGTTTATCTGGCGGTGCAAATTGCGGCAAGTATTTTATTCATATGTCTGGCATCGTATGTTCCGATTCAGATACCGGTAATTTTATATGTCATATTGCTCGCAGCAGTGGTGTTAGGTTTTGCTGCTACTGATGCAGTACGTGACGAAATAGAGAGACAGGATAAACAGCTTGCTAAAAATGTTAGCTGTATGCAGGAATTGCGCTCTAAGGCGGCATCCCTTCCGGCGTTATGTGAGGACGTTGAAACAAAAAAGCTGCTGATAGAGTTATCAGATAAATTTAAATATAGTGACCCTGTAAGTTCGCCTGCAGTGGAGGAAACTGAAAAAGAAATAGCGGTTATTATGTCGGAGCTTCAAAGTGCAGTGGTAGAAAACGATACGGCCTGTATAAAGAGTCTTTGCCAAAAAGCTTCTATGAGTCTGGATGAAAGGAATCGTATTTGCAAGCTTAATAAATAAAATATGCATATTGCCTGAATGCAAACGAGAAGTCAAAACCAAGGAGGAAATTAACAGTGGCATTGTTTAAATGTAAAATGTGTGGTGGAAATCTGGAGGTAAGCGAGGATATGTCTGTCTGTGAATGTGAGTATTGCGGTACAAAGCAGACATTACCGAAAGCGGATAATGAACAGAAAATCAACGCAATGAACAGAGCGAATCATTTTAGACGTCAATGTGATTTTGACAGAGCAATTGAGGCATATGAAAAAATACTTCAGAATGCAGATGATGATGCAGAGATTTATTGGTCACTTGCTCTTTGTAAATACGGTATTGAATATGTAGATGATACGCTTACCGGAAGAAAAATTCCGACTTGTCACCGTATGCAGTATACATCTATTTTGGATGACGCTGATTATTTGAGCGCATTGGATAAAGCAGACGAAGCGCAGAAAGCTGTCTATAGAGAGGAAGCTGAAACAATAGCAAGCATTCAGAAGGGAATTCTGGACATTTCAAATAAAGAAGATACATTTGATGTATTTATCTGTTATAAGGAAACGAACGAGGAAGGGGAAAGAACAAATGACAGTGTCTTGGCACAGGACATTTATTTTGGCTTGACCGAAAAGGGATACAAGGTGTTTTTTTCCAGAATTACACTGGAAGGGAAGCTTGGGACAGCTTATGAACCCTATATTTTTGCGGCATTGAACAGCGCCAAAGTAATGATTGTGGTCGGAACAAAACCGGAGTACATAAATGCGGTCTGGGTTAAGAACGAATGGAGTCGTTTTCTTATGCTAATGCAGAAGGACAGAAGCAAGTTGATAATTCCTGCGTATCGTGATATGGATCCGTATGATTTGCCGGACGCCTTGTCGGTATACCAGTCCCAGGATATGTCTAAGCTGGGCTTTATGCAGGATTTGATTCGAGGTGTTTCTAAAGTGCTTGAGGGAGGTAAAGAGGAGAAAACATCCGTAGAGTCCGGTTCCCCGGAGATTAATTCTAATATCGCCGCGCTCCTTAAAAGAGGTAAGCTTGCGCTGGAAGATGCAGAGTGGGACAGAGCCTATGAATTTTTTGATCAGGTTTTGAACAGTGATGCAGAATGCAGTGAAGCGTATTTGGGACAGGCGCTGGCAGAAAACCATGCTGTCAATGTAGAAGATTATATTGCCTTTTTATTGCTCAAAACACAGGAGGCGGAACCTGTCACGCACTTTAAAAAGATTACTTCGGAACAAATATCTTATGTAAATGCTATGTTAGTAAAAAATGATATGATGTTGTCAGATGTTTCTTATTCTAAAGATGTGACGAGTGGATTTGCGTATGTTACAACTTCAGAATCACGGCAAAAACAATTAAGCGATATGATGGATTACTTTGAAAAGGATAAGCTGATAAAGAAAGCGTTACGATTTTCTAAAGGCAATCCTGCTGATGGTATAACCCAAATTAAGGAAGAAGTGGTTTCGACACTTCAAGAGAGACTTGCTCAAGCAAAAGAAGAAGGTATACAAGCAGAGGCAGAAGTAGACCGGAAATTAGTTGAAGCCAATGAGGAAATGATTCGTGCAACGGAAGAGGCTATTGCAGACAAAGAAAGGCGATATTTGGATTTTGTCAAAAAATACAATGAGAACCTGCTGGGTAACCTTTCTGATGGACAAATAAAGCGCACATTTGAGGGATTTGGTCATTATAAAGATGCGGAAGCATATGCAAAAAAGATAGTTGAGAGGATGGATGAGAAAGAGGTAAAACTGAAAGCATTGCAGGATGAAAAACGAGAAATAATAAATTGTTTTGCCAAACTTGGAGTTTTTGGCGGTGGAAAGAGAAAAAAGCTTGAGAGTAGACTTAGTGAAATTAATGATGAAGTGGAAAGGCTTCAAAGAGAATCGGAGCAAAATGGTTAGTACGATAGTCCGGAAAGGTGATTCATATGGCAATATACAAATGTAAAATGTGCGGAGGCGCGCTGGAAATCAATAATAAGGAAAGCGTGGTGACTTGCGAATATTGTGGAACACAGCAGACACTGCCGAGGCTTGATGATGACAGAAAGATCAACCTTTACGATAGGGCGAACCATTTCCGCCGCAACAGCGAATTTGATAAGGCAATGAGAATCTACGAACAAATTCTCAGTGAGGACAGCACCGACGCCGAGGCCTACTGGTCTTTGGTACTTTGCCGTTACGGTATAGAATACGTGGAAGACCCTTCTTCCCACAAGCGTGTTCCGACTGTGAACAGAGCACAGTACACTTCAATCTATGACGACGATAATTATAAGTCTGCCTTACAGCATGCTGACAGCTATCAGCGCGGCATATATGAGGGAGAAGCAAAAGCAATCAATGAAATTCAAAAAGGGATTCTTGAAATTTCTCAAAAGGAAGAACCTTTTGATGTGTTCATCTGCTATAAAGAAAGTGACAATGACGGCAGAAGAACACAAGATAGTGTTTTGGCGCAGGATTTGTACTATCTGCTCAATGAGGAAGGCTTTAAGGTTTTCTTTGCCCGTATTACACTGGAAGATAAGCTCGGCTCTGCATATGAGCCCTACATTTTTGCTGCGTTGAATTCTGCAAAAGTCATGGTTGTCCTCGGAACAAGGCCTGAGTTCTTTAACGCCGCATGGGTAAAGAACGAATGGAGCAGGTATCTTTCGCTTATAAAAGGCGGTGCCAAGAAAACATTAATTCCAGCCTATAAGGATATGGACCCTTACGATCTGCCGGAGGAATTTTCGCACCTTCAGGCACAGGATATGTCTAAATTGGGTTTTATGCAGGATATCATTCGTGGAATCAAGAAAATTACAAAGGCAGACGAAGAGAAAGAGGCTGTTGTGAAGGAAACTACTGTGACAGGCAGTAATAATAACGCATCCCCGCTTTTAAAACGTGCTTTTATGTTTCTTGAAGACGGGGACTGGCAGAGTGCTGATGAATACTGCGAAAGAGTGCTGGACCTTGACCCGGAGAATGCTTTAGGGTATCTGGGGAAGCTGATGGCGGAGCTACGTGTGAGAAAGCAGGAAGACCTGAGCTATTGCGCAAAGCCGTTTGATGGCAGCAACAACTATCAAAAAGTTTTGCGTTTTGGTGATGATGAACTGAAAGCTGCTTTGCAAGGTTACATTGAATATATTAATGCTCGTAATGAGGAGATTCGCCTTGAAGAAAACTATAAGGTAGCATGTAATGCTATGCACCTTGCCAAATCGGAAGGAAGCTATAAAGAGGCGTCGAAGTTATTTGGCAGTATCAGTGAATATAAGGATTCTGCCGTTCTTGCTGAGAAATGTCTTGAAGCTGCTGAAGCGGCAAGAAAGGATGATATTTTTTCTGCGGCAAAGTATGAAATGACAAAGATAGGTGCGCAGATATCCGATTATGAGGCGGCTATAAAGATGTTTGAAAGTATTTCAGGCTGGCGTTCTGCAGACGTGCAGATTGATTCTTGCCATAAGAAGATTGAAGAAATCAAAGCCAAAGAAGAGGCTGAAAGATTAGAGAGTGAGCGGCAGGCAAAGAGAAATAAGAAAATAGTGGCGATTATATTTGTGGTGTTTGTTTTTGTTTGTTTGGTAAGAGTTTTCACAGTTGTATTTGTAATTCCGACACAAAAGAAAAATGATTTCATAGCAAAGTATGGACAAGAAGTTTATGATAAATTGGGGCTGGTTGAAGAAGGCGCTTACATATCTTTTGGTATATATGAGCAAGACAACGACACATCAAATGGCAAAGAGGACATCAAATGGCTCGTTCTTGAAGTAGTAGATGGCAAAGCTCTGGTTATCAGTAAATATGCGCTTGACGCTCAGCCATACAACATAGAGGCAGCTAGTGATTGCACATGGGAGACATGTTCGTTGAGAGAATGGCTGAATAGCGCATTTATTAACGATGCCTTTTCCGATAGTGAAAAAACGATGATTCTTGCTGCTAACCTTACACAGGATCAAGTTTTTTTGCTAAGTGTAGCGGAGGTAGAGGAGTACTTTGATTCGGATGGAGCAGGGCAATTTAAGGCGACGGCATATGCACAGGCTAACGGAAGTGGTTCTTACTGGTGGTTGAGGACGCCTGGTAAGCTTCCGGGTTATGCTTCTTATGTCACCAGTGGTGGCAACATTGCGTTGGGAGGGGATATTGTTTCTGTTTTTGGCATCCGTCCCGCTTTGTGGATCGATCTGGAGTTCCAATAAAATGAAATGCCCGATATGGTACGCATCTCAACGTTGCGTACTATGTCGGGTTTTATTGTTGATATTATATGCAATCGTGTACCTTCTTTTCTTCAATCTGACATTATCGTCAAATCCCATTCCTCGTGGCTCTTCCCATATGCTGTCTGTCTGAACATACCGTTAGGTATATTTATTTTTTTGACTTTCATAGATTCTTGAAATCACTTGTGTTTCACCGAGGTATGTTCTTAACACGATCGCAAAGAAGGGCATACATATTATGCGATTGTGGGAACGGGGAAAAAATATTGTCAAAAAGTTTGTAGCTTTTTATCTACGTAAATTGTATATATAGTAGAACGAGACAGGGAGGTGAAGTGGTGACAGAAGCGGAAGAGAAAAAGGCGAGGCAGAAGGAAACCATTCTGCGGTATTCGGAGATGGTTTATCGGTTGGCGTATTCGCTGGTGAAGGACAGATATGACGCGGATGACATTTATCAGGAAGTTTTCACAAACTATATCAAGAAAAATCCACAGTTTCAGAGTGAAGAGCATGGGAAGGCATGGTTTATTCGTGTTACGGTGAACTGCTGTAAAAATTTTTGGAAGTCTGCGTGGCAAAACCGGACAGAAGGGCTGATGGAGGCAGTGCAGAAAAATCGCGAAGATATGCTTGCCGGAACAGAGGAAAGCACTGACCAAGAAGCGCAGAATCTTGCCATGATAGAACAGGTGAAACTTTTGCCCGAAAAATACCGTATCGTCATACATCTGTTTTACTATGAGGATATGAGCGTGGAGGAAATCGGAAAAGTTCTGAAGAGCAAGCCATCCACAATCAGGACGCAGCTTACAAGGGCGAGAAGATTGTTAAAAAAGAGGCTGAAGGAGGAAATATAAATGTTTCAGGAAAACTATAAAAAGGCATATGACAGTATTGTTC